>CP090853.1 GCA_041879415.1 Vibrio chagasii
CTCTTCGTTGTGACTTGCGTCACTTCGTAAGAGGCGGCCATTCTAGCGACTTAATTCTCAGTGTCAAACACTTATTTTGAATTAATTTCTACTTTCTAAAAGTAGGAGTGAATTATCACTCAAAGCTAGTTGCCTTCACTAACATTCTTCGCTGAAGCCTTGTGGCGTCTGCCGTGTCAGTGAGGCGGCATTATAGAGACGCCGCTCATATTGGCAAGCATTAAATGCATTTTTTATTGAAAAAAGAGGTTAAGCGAAGACATTTCAACCAAGAGCTTATTTGTACCACTTTAAGCCCAACTTTCGAACAAATTACTCACAACACCCTGTGGATAACTACTCACCACTATCAAAGAAGTAAGACAATCGAGACCTAGGATTTAGATACTCTCTCACTTGTTCAGGCAGTTTGTTGGGATTAACCGCATTAACTATCTTTATATCTTTAGCAAGCAGGTCGATTACCGGTGCTTGTGTTCTTGGCACGCTAGGGTCATAGGTCAACACATTAGGATAAAGCATATGCTTGGCATTTACCGAAATCACAATACCAATTGAATCATTGGAAAGCTGGACCACTGTTCCTGGCGGGTACACTCCCATAAACTTAACCAATAGACTTAAGTTGTCTTGGCTATATAGGTGTTTGCAGTTCTTATATAAGTGGGAAAGCGATAAATAAGGGATCATTGGCTGTGACTGTGTTTTGCCATGGCACAAGTTATCGAATGCATTGGCCACCGCCACTATCTTGGCAAACTCATCAATCTCTTCTTCCTTTAAACCTTCTGGGTAACCAGAACCATCATTCATCTCATGATGCTGAGCAATTACCTTTTTAGCTGTTTCAGGAAAATCATCTATTGCAGAAACGATATCTGCACCATACTTAGTATGGAGCTTTAAGTAGTTCTCTTCTGGCACCGTCAATGCGCTCTGCTTTCTTAATATAGCTACAGGTATTTTGATTTTGCCCACGTCATGGAATAACGCAGCAAAAGAGAGATCTTTCAGTTGTTGTGTGTTGTAGCCTTTGGCCTTGCCGATCATCATGGCAACAACAGCAACATTTAATGTGTGGAAGTAGATATCTTCAAAGTCAGCTTTACCATTCATCAGATGAAGTGTGACGTTATCATCACATACTAATGTTTCGACGATATCATCAACGAGGGATTTCACCTCTCCTACCGCATCTAAAGGACGATTGCGAATTTTGGTCATGACTGAACGCATTCGAGCAAGTGAACGCTCAAACTCTTTCTCACAATTACTCACTCTGCGTCGGTAAGAACTTAAAGTTTCAATGCGATCATGCTTTTCTTTCCACATTTTTTCAGCTTCAAGACTAACCTGATTGTCATCACCTGATTCCAACTCAACCACATGGTTAACTGGCAAAGGTGAAGTATCACTTTGATTAAGGTTTATATAGACGTGTTTGATACCAAGATGTCGAATGATCTTAACCTGAGCATCGTCTTTTATTTTAAAGCTATTGAATAGAAACGGGTGTTCATTCCACTTGACGGGAAGTCGTATATGTAGACCGGGCTGAATGCGATCTACGGTAATTTTTATGCTGCCCATTTTTATATATAACGTTGATTAATAATCTCTATTTATAATTCTAATAAAACCAAGCAGCAATTTCACCATCCTATTTCACAGGTTCAGTTTAAAGAATCGCAATGCACCATCCATCTTATACCGAACTTATCTTCAACTTTGCCAAACCTAGCCCCCCAAAACGTGTCTGCAAGTGGCGTCATAATTCGCCCGCCCTGAGTTAGTTTTTCAAAGATCTGTTCTTGGGTCGCGGTATCATCTGTAACAAGAGAAAGTGCAAGGTTGTTCCCTTCAAGTTCTTTAGCTTTAACCCCATCAGACATCATCAGCTTCATACCAAAGGCTTCGAATTCAGCATGCATAACCCAATCAGGCTTCGCCCCCTCTATTACCTGTGGAGCATCACTAAAGAGTTGTTTCGATAAGACCACTCCACCAAAGCATCTATGATAAAAATCCAACGCCTCGCTACAACGACCATCGAAAAATAAGTAAGGGGTTACTGTCAGCATATCTTTCTCCTCTATTGCTACTTTAAACATAGACAATAGAAGTGAGAATTACAGGTAACAGGCTGATTTAAGATAATTAATTTATTGAAGGTTATTAACACGATGGGAATCAATGAGATTTATGAGTGAAACATCAAGATTTAACTGATTCGTAGCTTGCACTCAAGCCGACACGCTGGATTTCAAATTCACAAACGCCCAAAACGACGAAAGGTCGCTATAAAAGCGACCTTTCTTTATATGACACCGGTTTAGGCGGACTGATTGGACAAACATTCCTGCCGCTAGCACGAAGGCAACGCTTTCCGAACTCCAGACACAACAAAGCCCCAACTTTCGTTGAGGCTCTATCTTAAAATGGTACCGGTAGGTGACTTGACTGGGCTTGCATCCAAGCCGACACGCTGGATATTAAATTCACAAACGCCTAAAACGACGAAAGGTCGCTATAAAAGCGACCTTTCTATATATGGTACCGGTAGGCGGACTTGAACCGCCACGCCCGAAGGCAACGGATTTTGAATCCGTCGTGTATACCAATTTCACCATACCGGCATTATCGTGGGCATTGCCCTGTCGATGTTTGGCATTATACGTATGCAAGATGATGTGGCAAGTATAAAAACTTGAATTCACGTGTGTTTGCCGATAATTTCGCCACTAAGTCATAAGCTGTGCGTCATGTCTCTTTTCACGCTCAGCCTTAAACTATATTCTGACGCCTAAATTTTTGAAGAAGTAATAACACCATGACATCTACCAACACATTGCCACCAGCAGGAATGATGCGCCGATTCGGTGCTTTGTTCTATGACGCCCTTATCGTAATCGCTATTGAAATGATGGCGGCTGGCGTCATTATCGCTTTACTGCATGCGCTTATGGCTCTTGGCATTTTTGACCACAGTGGTTATGCCGATGTCAGTGACTTCCTAACCAACCATCCTATCTGGAGCCCGGTTTACACATTTTATCTAGTAGCTGTTTGGGTTTACTTCTTTGTGTTCTTCTGGACTAGAGCTGGTCAAACTCTGGGAATGAGAGCATGGAAACTTCGCGTTCAAAACAAAGATGGCTCTGCGATTACTGTCACTCAAGCTCTTATTCGCTTAGGAACTTCTGGTTTTGGTCTAGCCAATCTATGCGTTCCCTTAGATCCTCAAAAACGTGGCTTTCACGATATCTGGGCGAAAACAGAAGTGGTTGTATTACCTCAAGCGCGATAGCGTTTCTAAACAGCTTCAACCAAGATCAAAAAAGGAAGGCGTTATGCCTTCCTTTTTTATTTATAGTTTCCGCCTCAAGAGCATCACAGCTATTCCGAGGAATACCACACTTGGGGCTATTGCACCAAAGGCCGGAGGTATTTGATACACCAAACTCACAGGACCAAAGAACTCACTGGATATATAGAAGGTAAAACCAGCGATAACACCAGATAGGATCCTTGCCCCCATGGTCACACTACGCAATGGACCAAAGATAAACGACAGTGCCATCAGCATCATCACCGCGATAGAGATTGGCTGGGTTATCTTTCTCCACAACGCCAGTTCATAACGAGCCGCGTCTTGTTCTGACGCTTTCAGATAAGATACGTAATCATACAAACCACTTAATGACAGCTCTTCTGGTTTAACCGTCACGATCGCAAGCTTGTCTGGTGCGAGTGATGTTTTCCAAGTGTATGTTGGCAAATTCTCTTTGGTTATCTGCAGTTCATTTTCAAACGAAGTGACGACAACATCTTTCATCGTCCAAACGTTGTCTCCAACGTAATCAACCTCTTTAGAATAGATAGCGGTTTTCAAAGCCTTATTTTCATCAAAGCGCCACATGTTCATGCCATATAGCTTGTCATCGTCAATTTTGACAATAAAGATGAAATCATTGGCATCACGAGCCCAGACACCGCTTTGAGTGGAGATGATATTCCCCCCTGCAATCGATATGGTTCTTAAGTCACGAGCCATCTTTTGTGCTTGAGGTGCCCCCCACTGCCCTAATAGCGTCACCACTATCATTAATGGAATCGCAGTCTTAAGTACCGACAAACCGATATCTAACTTAGAGAAACCCGCCGCCTGCATTACTACTAACTCAGAGCTCGCCGCAAGCATACCCAATCCGATCAATGCACCAAGCAAGGCTGCCATTGGGAAGAACATTTCGATATCTCGCGGGATACTTAACAAAACAAAGTACAGAGCTTGAAGCAGATCGTAGGTACCGCGACCCACTTTTCTCAGCTGCTCTACATACTTGATAATCCCTGAGAGGCCAACAAACGTCACCAATACCAGTGACGTGGTTGCGATGATGGTTCTGCCTATATATAAATCGAGAATCTTAAACACGGCTTAAGCCAACCTCTTATTCTTGAATTTTTCTTTCAAACGCCTTACCGGCACGCTATCCATAAAGTTTGCACCAATCGCGACAATTAACAACAACGCATTGATTGGCCACATGCCGACTACTGCAGGGATACTGCCCTCTTCTATTGCTGATTTAGTTGCACTGATTGCCAAGAAGTAGGTCAGGTAAATCAAAATTGCAGGACCAATCTTAGCGAAGCGTCCCTGTCTTGGGTTTACCGCCGAGAGTGGCACAACAAGCATGGTCAACAATGGAATACAGAGTACCAATGAAATTCGCCATTGCAATTCAGCTTTTGCGCTGTTGTTTGGATTACCGACAAGATCAAGTGTTGGAATCGCTTCCCAATCACGACCTTTCTTCTCAACTTCTCGCTGACCAATCAAGCCTTCATACTCTTCGAAGTGTGTCACCATATAATCAAGACGAGTTGGAACACCTTCATGACGAGTACCATCGTACATCACGATAACTTGGCGACCGTCACTGAGCTCTTTTACATCACCCGATTTCGAGTACATCACACTTGGAAGCACTGAATCACGCGGACGCATTTGAGCAACGAACACGTTTTCTAGCTTATTACCGTCGATATCATCGATGAACACCACAGACGAACCATCTGGCGTTCCTTCAAACTTACCCTTTGGTAGCAAATCAACACTGTTCTCTGCTGCCACTTCTTCATACATCTGTTCAACCTTGTCTTGCGACCAAGGGGACAACCAGAATGAGTTAAAAGCGGCAACCGATGCGGTAATCAAAGCTAAGTACAGTGCCGATTGAATCAGGAATTTGTTACCGATACCGGTCGCGTTCATGACCACTATTTCACTTTCAGCGTAAAGACGACCAAAAGTGAGCAAAATACCAATATAGATACTGAGCGGAAGCATCAATAAGCCCATCGCAGGCATATTAAGGCTAACGATCGACAAGATTAGACTCGCAGGGATAGCACCATCAGAGGCGTCCGCTAACACACTGATGAATTTTTGGCTGAGAAACACGAGAAAGAGAACAAAAAAGATCGCAAATTGGCTCTTGATTGTCTCGCGGATCAAATATCTAACAATAATCACGCTCAAATTACCTATACAAAACTTGTTTTTTTGATTGAATCACTATAATTTCCCGTTGAACCTTTTATTTTTTTAAATTTTTAGCTAAGTGTTAGCGTTCTTCTTTAAGGTTAGTTCCATTATAGGATCCAACAAGTAAGAACTCATTATCTAACATTTAGTTCGATTTGTCTTCAGGATGTAGGAGTACGCATGGAGTTCAGTGTAAAAAGTGGCAGCCCAGAGAAACAACGCAGCGCATGTATCGTTGTCGGTGTATTCGAACCGCGCCGCCTTTCTCCAGTAGCCGAGCAATTAGATAAGATTAGCGATGGCTACATTAGTTCACTGCTTCGTCGCGGTGACCTAGAGGGTAAACCTGGCCAGATGCTACTACTGCATCAAGTACCTGGTGTACTTTCAGAACGTGTTCTACTTGTAGGCTGTGGTAAAGAGCGTGAGCTAGGCGAACGCCAATACAAAGAAATTATTCAGAAAACCATCAGCACACTAAACGAAACAGGTTCTATGGAAGCAGTATGTTTCCTAACAGAGCTGCACGTTAAAGGCCGCGATACTTACTGGAAAGTTCGTCAAGCGGTAGAAGCGACTAAAGATGGTCTATACACATTTGACCAATTCAAGAGCAACAAGCCAGAGACTCGTCGCCCACTACGTAAATTGGTATTCAACGTACCAACACGTCGTGAGCTGAGCCTAGGTGAAAAAGCGATTGCTCACGGTCTTGCTATTGCTTCAGGTGTGAAAGCATCTAAAGACCTTGGCAACATGCCACCAAACATCGCTAACCCAGCATACCTTGCATCTCAAGCTCGTCGCCTAGCTGACGACTTCGAAACCGTAACGACTAAGATCATCGGTGAAGAAGAGATGGAAAAACTGGGCATGACCTCTTACCTAGCGGTTGGTCGTGGTTCAAAGAACGAATCTATGATGTCTATCATGGAGTACAAGGGCGCACCAGATTCTGATGCAAAACCGATTGTACTTGTTGGTAAAGGCCTAACTTTCGATTCAGGCGGTATCTCACTTAAGCCTGGCGAAGGTATGGATGAGATGAAGTACGACATGTGTGGTGCTGCGTCAGTATTCGGTACAATGAAAGCGCTAGCTAAATTGAACCTGCCAATCAACGTTGTTGGTATTCTTGCTGGTTGTGAAAACATGCCAGGTAGCAATGCTTACCGCCCAGGTGACATCCTAACGACGATGTCAGGCCAAACAGTTGAAGTGTTAAACACTGATGCTGAAGGTCGCTTGGTTCTTTGTGATGCGCTAACTTACGTTGAGCGTTTCGAACCAGATTGCGTGGTTGATGTTGCAACACTAACTGGCGCGTGTGTTATTGCTCTAGGTCACCACATCAGTGGCGTTCTATCAAACCACAACCCACTGTCTCACGAACTTGTGAATGCTTCTGAGCAAGCAAGTGACCGTGCATGGCGTCTACCAATGGCAGACGAGTACCATGAGCAGCTAAACAGCCCATTCGCAGATATGGCAAACATCGGCGGCCGCCCAGGCGGTACTATCACTGCTGGTTGCTTCCTGTCTAAGTTCACTAAGAAATATCACTGGGCTCACCTAGATATCGCAGGTACAGCTTGGAAATCTGGCGCAGCAAAAGGCTCGACAGGTCGTCCTGTCTCAATGCTAGTCCAATTCTTATTGAACCGCAGCGGCCAAGAGACTGAAGAGCAATCTTCAAAATAGTAAAAAGGGCCTACGGGCCCTTTTTTAATAAGCGCTATTTGTTAGGGTCTATTGACCAAGTAAGATAAATAGCCGCGATTTTCAGTTCGAGTATTAAGTATGCAAACAGCTACGTTTTACATAGTTTCATCAGACAGCCCACAAGCGAGTGAAGAAGGTTTCGCTAACTATGTACTGTTTCTTGCTCAGCACTTTGCAAAACAAGGCGCTAAACTTTATCTCAACTGTAATGACAAAGCCCATGCCGAGCGTATCGCAGAAGTTTTCTGGCAAGTCGAGCCCAGTGAATTTATTGCACATAACTTGGTTGGCGAAGGCCCGAAGTATTCAACCAACATTGAGATTGGCTACCAAGGTGTTAAGCACAATTGGAATCGTCAGCTAGTAATTAATCTGGCCGATAATCATACAACCTTTGCGAACGCCTTTGCTCAGGTGATAGACTTCGTCCCTTGCGAAGAAAAAGCTAAGCAACTCGCTCGAGAAAGGTATAAAATTTACCGTCAGGCTGGATATCAGCTGCAAACTATCGAGATTCAACATCCATAGTCAAACCTCATAGATAAAGCTATCTTTGAATTTAGATTCAAGAAGCTTCACTTATGAAGTTTGACCACGATTAACTATTCACAGTATCCGTTTAAGAGCACTATGGAAAAGACATACAACCCAACATCAATCGAACAAGCTCTGTATCAGACTTGGGAAGAGAAAGGCTACTTTAAGCCACACGGTGACACATCAAAAGAAGCTTACAGCATCATGATCCCGCCACCGAACGTCACTGGTAGCCTACACATGGGTCACGCGTTCCAAGACACTATCATGGATACTCTAATCCGTGCTGAGCGTATGAAAGGTAAGAACACGCTTTGGCAAGTGGGTACTGACCACGCTGGTATCGCAACTCAAATGGTTGTTGAGCGTAAGATCGCGGCAGAAGAAGGCAAAACTAAGCACGACTACGGCCGTGACGCTTTCATCGACAAGATCTGGGAATGGAAAAACGAATCTGGTGGCACAATCACTAAGCAACTCCGTCGTCTAGGCGCATCTGTTGACTGGGACCGTGAGCGTTTCACTATGGATGATGGCCTATCTAACGCTGTTCAAGAAGTGTTTGTTCGCCTATACGAAGATGACCTAATCTACCGTGGTAAGCGTCTAGTAAACTGGGATCCAAAACTGCACACAGCAATTTCTGATCTTGAAGTTGAAAACAAAGACAAAAAAGGCCACATGTGGCACTTCCGCTACCCGCTAGCAAACGGTGTGAAAACCGCTGAAGGTAAAGACTACATCGTTGTTGCAACGACTCGTCCAGAAACCATGCTTGGCGATACTGGTGTTGCAGTAAACCCAGAAGATCCACGTTACAAAGATCTTATCGGTAAAGAGATCCTACTTCCTATCGTTAACCGTCTGATCCCTATCGTAGGCGATGAGCACGCGGATATGGAAAAAGGCACAGGTTGTGTGAAGATCACTCCTGCTCACGACTTTAACGATTACGAAGTTGGTAAGCGCAATAACCTACCAATGATCAACATCCTAACGTTCAACGCAGACATCCGTGATGCGGCTGAAGTATTCACCACTAACGGTGAAGCTAGCGATGTTTACTCTACAGAACTTCCTGCTAAGTACCACGGCATGGAGCGTTTTGCTGCTCGTAAAGCGATCGTTGCTGAATTCGAAGAACTTGGTCTACTAGACGAAATCAAAGATCACGACCTAACTGTTCCTTACGGCGACCGTGGTGGCGTGGTTATCGAACCAATGCTAACTGACCAATGGTACGTACGCGCTGCACCTCTTGCTGAGCCTGCTGTTAAAGCGGTTGAAGATGGTGATATCCAGTTCGTTCCTAAGCAGTACGAAAACATGTACTTCTCTTGGATGCGTGACATTCAAGACTGGTGTATCTCTCGTCAACTTTGGTGGGGTCACCGTATCCCGGCATGGTACGACAACGATGGCAACGTATATGTAGGCCGTACTGAAGAAGAAGTACGTGCAAACAATAACCTAGCTCCTGTAGTTGTTCTTCGCCAAGACGACGATGTACTAGATACATGGTTCTCTTCTGCACTATGGACTTTCGGTACTCAAGGCTGGCCTGAGCAAACTGAAGATCTGAAGACGTTCCACCCTTCAGACGTTCTAGTAACTGGCTTCGACATCATCTTCTTCTGGGTTGCGCGTATGATCATGATGACCATGCACTTCAACAAAGATGAAAACGGCAAGTCACAAGTACCATTCAAGACAGTTTACGTTACCGGCCTAATCCGTGACGAAAACGGCGACAAGATGTCTAAGTCTAAAGGTAACGTTCTTGACCCTATCGATATGATCGATGGTATCGACCTTGAGTCTCTAGTAGAGAAGCGTTGTGGCAACATGATGCAGCCTCAACTAGCGAAGAAGATCGAGAAGAACACGCGTAAGACTTTCGAAAACGGTATCGAACCATACGGTACTGACGCGCTACGTTTCACTCTTGCTGCTATGGCTTCTACTGGCCGTGACATCAACTGGGACATGAAGCGTCTTGAAGGTTACCGTAACTTCTGTAACAAGCTATGGAACGCAAGCCGTTACGTACTGATGAACACAGAAGAGCACGATTGTGGCATGTCGCTATCTGCAGAAGACCGTGCAAACATGGAATTCTCTCTAGCAGATAAGTGGATTGAATCTCAGTTTGAACTAGCAGCGAAAGAGTTTAACGCTCACCTAGACAACTACCGTCTAGACATGGCAGCAAACACACTTTACGAATTCATCTGGAACCAATTCTGTGACTGGTACCTAGAGCTAACTAAACCGGTTCTATGGAAAGGTACAGAAGCTCAGCAACAAGCAACTCGCTACATGCTGATCACTGTTCTAGAGAAGACACTACGTCTTGCTCATCCAGTGCTTCCTTACATCACTGAATCTATCTGGCAGAGCGTTAAGCCGCTAGTAGACGGTGTTGAAGGCGACACTATCATGACCCAAGCGCTTCCTCAGTTTAACGAAGAGAACTTCGACGCTGAGATCGTAGAAGACATCGAATGGGTTAAGACTTTCATCACTGCTATCCGTAACCTACGTGCAGAGTACGACATTGCACCTAGCAAAGGTCTAGAAGTAATGATCAAAGTTGCTAGTGAGAAAGACGCGGCACGTATCGAAGCAAACAAGGTAGTTCTAAACTCTCTTGCTAAACTAGATAGCCTAACGGTTCTTGCAGACGACGCTGAGACGCCAGCATGTGCGACTAAGCTAGTTGGTCAATCTGAGCTGATGATCCCAATGGCAGGCCTTATCGACAAAGATGCAGAACTTGCTCGTCTTGATAAAGAAGTGAAGAAAACGCACGGCGAAATCAAGCGTATCGAAGGCAAGCTGGGCAACGAAGGTTTCGTTGCTAAAGCTCCTGAAGCGGTTATCGCAAAAGAGCGTGAGAAGCTAGTGGGTTACCAAGAGACAC
Organism: Vibrio chagasii; assembly: GCA_041879415.1. Classification (NCBI taxonomy): domain Bacteria; kingdom Pseudomonadati; phylum Pseudomonadota; class Gammaproteobacteria; order Vibrionales; family Vibrionaceae; genus Vibrio; species Vibrio chagasii. The sequence continues at coordinate 10,737 of CP090853.1, forward strand.
TAACTAAGCTTGAAGAGCAAAAAGCGACTATCGCAGCTCTTTAATCCTCGCTTAATGAGAAGCCTTTAAACTTCTTACTACAGATAAAAAGGTTGGCCTTATGGTCAGCCTTTTTTATGCCATTGGGCTTATCACCTAATACCAGCACTTTCTAAACTCCGCCGACAGTTTGATATTTTTTACCTATCAAATTAATCTCTAATACCTATTTCATTTAATGATAATAATTCTCAATAATAGCCTTATCGAAACAATACAACGATTGAGTAATTATCATGAAAAAGACACTAACCTTTGCTGCATTACATTTTACTATCGCATTTAGTGTCGCTTACGTACTAACAGGCGACATCTTAATTGGTAGCTTAATTGCCATGATTGAGCCCTCTGTAAATACGGTCGCCTTCTATTTTCATGAAAAGGCGTGGGCTCAAGTTCCAGCGCTTAAAGCTCGTCAGTGGATGACCAAATTAAAAACCGCAAGCTTTGCGACCATCCACTTCAGTGTTGCTTTTACCGTGGTCTACTTGTTGACTGGTGATGCCTTTGTTGGTGGTGTGATGGCGATGCTAGAGCCTGCTCTAAATACAGTCGCGTACTACTTCCATGAGAAAGTGTGGTTACGTAAATCAGACGCTCAAGCCCCACAATTTTGCGTTCACCAACATGCTTAAAATAGAGCGAGTCACCTCCTCTATTTTATAACTAACGAGTTCTCACCATTGACAATGTTGCGCACCGCAATTAAATTAATTGCGGTGCGCAACTTTATTTCAAGGTGCAAGGAAACAAGGTAAGTGATGATGAATGCTCGACAACTAAGACACTACTCCCGCCAAGCCGTTCGCTTACTGGGTATGCTCGATAAGCAATGTGGCGAAATCGCCCTAACCCCTGTCCAAGCTCATGCATTAGGAGAAATCCAACTCCAACCGCTCACGATCAACCAACTCGCACAACGATTGAGTGTCGACAAGTCGAATGCCAGTCGTACTGTCGCAGGGTTAAACAAGTTAGAGTTGACCGACAGTATCGAGAATCCGAATGACAAGCGCAGTCAAAAGGTCACACTCACTACTCGAGGACAGCAGGTGCTGTCAGAGCTAGACCAACAGCAAAATGCCTTCTTCGACAATATGCTAGAAGCCATGAGCGAGGATGAGCAGCAACAGTTAAAGATTGGGTTAGAGGTTTACCTCAAAGGGCTAACTAAAGTCTGCCAAGCTGACGAGTTTGTATTGCGCCCACTCACTCAAGCTGACAACGAACAAGTTGCCGATGTCATTCGACAAGTCTCTGCTGAACATGGCCTAACCGCAGACAAAGGCTATGGTGTGTCTGACCCAACACTTGATGACATGTACTCTGTGTATAGCCAAGAAAATGCGATGTACTGGGTGATTGAGTATCAAGGTGAGGTTGTGGGCGGCGGCGGCTTTGCCCCACTAGCAGGCCGACCAGAGGTATGTGAGCTACAAAAGATGTATTTCTTAAAACAGACTCGCGGACAAGGGCTGGCAAAACGCATCGTCGCTTTAAGCTTAAAGCTTGCCAAGCAACTGGGTTATCAACAGATGTACTTAGAAACAACAGAGTGTTTGGGAGCTGCGATTAAGCTTTATGAAGCGTTAGGCTTTGAGCATCTAGAGAGTGCTTGGGGAGAAACAGGCCACGACGCTTGTGAAGTGGTCATGGCCAAAACGTTATAGTGCAGCTTCTAGCGTAAAAAATTACTCACACAAGATGCAGGATTAAGAGCAACAAAAGAACTCTCTTTTTGCCCATCGAGCTCAACCTCTAATTGATATAAATGCTTAGGGTTGGGCTTATCAACATTAAAGACAATCGGAGCTTCAACTTGGAACACAACACCAGTGTGTTCTGCACGTACATCTATCGGCATCACCAGTGTCATACCATCGAACTTAATTGATGCCGATACCAGCCCAGCTTTAAGCGTCTGGTAGATCACATCCACTTTAAACTCACAACCACCGCCGTGGTGCCAAATCTGCTCAGTGACAACTTGGTCCAGCTTCACATTGCGAACAAACTGCAGGTAAGGAGCTTGCCAAACACCCATTCGAGAGTCTGATTTAGCAATGTTTGGCGAAGATGATGGCTCATCCATATCTTCTTCGAGCAACAACCCTTCCTCTTCTTCAAGAAACAGGATCTCAAAGCGGTTTCGACCAGACTGCATGTAAGGGCGAATGTCTTTACGGTACTCTTCTTGGCTGCCATCACAATCAAAGACTGCCACACCATTGAGTCGCACTTCAGCAAAGTAATCCACACCCGCGACGACTAGCTCAACAAAAGGGCAAGCTAGCATCGCATCATCGACTTCAATGTCGTGCATTAAATGCCACTCTTGCTCTGCGATTTGCTCTTCACTCAAGCTATCAGGGAGCTTTGAACTCAATGGAGCCGGAAAGGTAATGTCATCTTGTGGAATAGAAAGATCCGTCAATGGCGAAATTTGCCAAAGACCATCGAGAAGTAACCGCATATCATTCCTTGAGCCAGATCAATTTTGACCGCATTATAATGAATGAATGCATTTAAAGACATTTATTTTTCTGAGGATAAAAAAATGCCAGCTCAAGGCTGGCACTTTTCAAACTGGGAAGAAATTACTCTTCGCCTTCATCATCTTCTTCAGGGTAGATAGCATCTTCACCTTCGTAGTAAGTGCCCCAACCGTCGTAGATAATGTCGAATTTCTCTGCAAGATTCACAAGCTTCTCAACTTGCGCATCGATCGCTTCTGCGTCTAGAGCTGACTGCATAGTCGCATCACAACAAAGTAGCTTGTTGCCATCTTCGTCTTCTGTCTCTTCAGCTTCAAGTACTTCAAAGCCCATTTTGAATGCTTCAACAACAGCTTTCTCAAGCACTTCGAAATCTTCAGCAAATAGGTGATGCTCGATATCGTATAGAGCTTCAGGATCGCTACCATCTTCAATTAGTGCTTCAATGATGTCGCGAGTCTCTTCCTTTTGAAATTCAATTAATTCCGCTACTGATAGATATTCATCTTCGTGAGACATGTGTCTGCTCCAGAGTGTTGACTATGAAAAGATCAAATTTGATTGCCACGAAATATGGCACGGATCGTCCAGAAAAGCCACCCAGATCAGGCCTAGAAAGATAAGTTTATCGCTAGATAGCGGAGGTAATATCAATTCAAAAGTGAAACCAAAATCACAGAAACAAATTTTCAACATTTTATTAACTGACGACTATTTCAGCATTTCGTCTCTATTATCACTTTTGAACATATTAAATAGAAATTGCGTGCTTAGTCATGGTGAATGCATACGATGAACTGGTTTTGAGATGCATAAAACCTCAAGTTGCTTTCAAAAAGTGCATAATAGTGAATAAAAAATCATTAATAATAAGCAAAATAGATTTCAGGCAGAGCGCAGATTGAGCATAGATCCGCAAAAATGTTGTTCCATGCTAAACGCATTCAATTAGAATTTAATGCCTATTTTTTATTTAAAATTGGTTTTTAGCTCGGATAATTTCAAAAATACTTCACTTTTACACGAACTCTAAAACTTGCATATTACGATCAAGCTTGTCATAAATAGACGCTGGATTAAAAGTAAGGATGCAAAATGAGTAAGCTGTACGTTGGCTCCGAAGTCGGTCAATTAAGACGAGTTCTCCTAAATCGACCTGAAAGAGCACTCACCCACCTCACCCCTTCTAACTGTCATGACCTTCTATTTGATGATGTATTGGCTGTGGAAGCTGCCGGTGAAGAACACGATGCCTTTGCAGAGACACTACGTAATCAAGATGTAGAAGTACTGCTACTGCACGATTTATTGGTAGAGACGCTTGCCGTACCTCAAGCTCGCGAATGGCTGCTAAACACTCAAATCTCAGATTTCCGTTATGGGCCTACTTTTGCCCGTGACCTAAGAAACTATCTTGCTCAAATGGATAATGAGCATCTAGCAACAATCTTACTAGGTGGCTTGGCGTATTCAGAGCTTCCTATCAAATCATCATCGATGCTTCCTAAAATGCATCGCCCACTAGATTTCGTTATCGAGCCACTGCCTAACCACCTATTTACACGTGATACTTCGTGTTGGGTTTATGGCGGTGTGTCGCTAAACCCAATGATGAAGCCTGCACGTCAACGTGAGACAAACCACCTGCGTGCTATCTATCGCTGGCACCCAGTGTTTGCAGGACAAGACTTCATTAAGTACTTTGGTGATGAGGACCTTCATTACGACAACGCCAACATTGAAGGCGGCGACGTACTGGTTATTGGTAAAGGCGCAGTACTTATCGGTATTTCTGAGCGAACCAAGCCACAAGGTGTTGAGAACTTAGCGGCGAGCCTATTTAAGTCAGGGCAAGCTACAGAAGTCATCGCTATCGATCTACCGAAGCACCGTTCATGTATGCACCTTGATACGGTGATGACACACATGGATATCGATACCTTCTCTGTGTATCCAGAAATCGTTCGTAAAGATTTAGATACATGGCGCCTAACACCAAAAGAGAATGGTGAAATGCGCGTAGAGAAAGCGGAAAACTACCTGTCCGCGATTGAAGGTGCGCTTGGCCTTGATCAGCTTAAGATCATCACCACAGGTGGTGACAACTACGAAGCTGAACGTGAGCAGTGGAATGACGCCAACAACGTACTAACCGTGAAACCAGGCACAGTTATCGGTTATGAACGTAATGTTTACACCAACGAGAAGTACGACAAAGCAGGTATCGAAGTTCTAACGATTCCTGGCAATGAACTGGGGCGTGGCCGTGGTGGCGCTCGTTGTATGAGCTGCCCTATCGAAAGAGACGGTATCTAAGCCGATAGCTCAATAGAGTAAAAATACAATAACTCAACTAGGCCAGTACCATTGTACTGGCCTTTTTCATGAAATAAATAAAATAAATATTCACAAATATAGCATTTTTATGTTTAACTAAGCTCTTCATTGATTCTATATACGCAAGGAGCGAAAGATGGCCTTTAATCTTCGCAATCGTAACTTTCTAAAACTACTCGACTTTACTCCTAAAGAGATTCAGTTTTTACTCGACCTGTCAGCTGACCTTAAAAAAGCTAAGTATGCAGGTACTGAGCAGAAGAAGCTTACTGGTAAAAACATCGCTTTGATCTTTGAAAAGGCATCAACACGAACTCGATGTGCGTTTGAAGTCGCCGCTTTTGATCAAGGTGCTCAAGTGTCTTACTTGGGTCCTTCTGGCTCTCAGATCGGTCAAAAAGAATCAATGAAAGATACTGCACGCGTATTAGGTCGTATGTACGATGGCATCGAGTACCGTGGCTTTGGTCAGAGCATCGTCGAAGACCTTGGCGCTTATGCTGGCGTTCCAGTGTGGAATGGCCTTACTGATGAATTTCACCCAACTCAGATCTTGGCTGACTTCCTGACCATGCTAGAACACGGTCGTGGTAAACAGCTGCATCAAATCAGCTTTGCTTACCTGGGTGATGCTCGTAACAATATGGGTAACTCTCTATTAGTAGGAGCTGCCAAGATGGGCATGGATATTCGTCTTGTCGCGCCAAAAGCCTTCTGGCCAGAAGAACAACTTGTCGAAGAGTGCCAAGCTATCGCTCAAATTACCGGCGCTAAAATCACGCTGACTGAAGACGTTGCTGAAGGCGTAAAAGGCTGTGACTTCCTCTACACCGATGTTTGGGTATCGATGGGCGAAGCACCAGAAGCTTGGGATGAACGTGTGGCAGTGATGAAACCATATCAAGTGAATATGGATGTGATTAAGCTGACGGGCAACCCGCAAGTTAAATTCATGCACTGCTTACCCGCTTTCCACAATAATGAGACCGTTATCGGTCAGCAAGTGGCTGACAAATATGGGATGAACGGTTTGGAAGTGACGGATGAAGTGTTTGAATCTGACTACTCTATTGTGTTTGATGAAGCAGAAAATCGCATGCACACCATCAAAGCCGTTATGGTCGCAACACTCGGTTAATTGAGAATAGTGAAAGTAAACAAAAGCTTGATGTAATCGCTTGCGCTCACAAATTGAAAGCGTATAATTCTCGGCAATTTGTCTGAGAGTAGTGAAAATGACGCCAACCAATATTGTGATCACACATAATAAGATTGTGAAAACACCTAATATTGCTCGCAAGCTAGCATGCTTGCCAGGCGGTCTATTCTGCTTTTCAGCACTTTTTTAAAGCCTCCCATTATGGGGGGCTTTTTTGTGGCCAATACATTATTGTGGGGAAGAAGATCATGGCGAATTCGCTCTATCAAAAGCACATCATCTCAATTCCAGAGCTTTCTCGTGAAGAGCTAGAATTAATTGTTCAAACGGCTGGTCAGCTTAAAGCAGAACCAAACCCAGAACTTATCAAGAACAAAGTTGTGGCGAGCTGCTTCTTCGAACCTTCAACACGAACTCGTCTCTCATTTGAAACTGCGATTCAACGCATTGGTGGTGATGTGATTGGTTTCGACAGCGGCGGTAACACCTCACTGGCGAAAAAGGGCGAAACGCTAGCAGACTCAGTACAGGTTATCTCTTCATACGTTGATGCTTACGTAATGCGTCACCCTCAGGAAGGTGCAGCGCGCCTAGCATCAGAGTTCTCAAACGGTGTACCTGTCATCAACGCTGGTGATGGTGCTAACCAACACCCAACACAGACTCTGCTTGATCTTTTCTCTATCGCGGAAACACAAGGCCGCCTAGACAACCTTAATGTGGCGTTCGTTGGTGACCTAAAATACGGCCGTACGGTTCACTCTCTCACTCAAGCATTGGCTAAGTTCGAGAACATCTGTTTCTACTTTGTAGCGCCAGAAGCATTGGCTATGCCTGATTACATCTGTGAAGAGCTTGATGAAGCTGGCATCAAATACCAACTACTGACCGATATGGAAGATGTGATTCCTGAACTAGATATTCTATACATGACTCGCGTACAGAAAGAGCGTTTTGATGAGTCGGAATACGCGCACATCAAGTCAGCCTACATCCTAACGGCTGCACTATTAGAAAATGCACGTGATAACTTGAAGGTACTGCACCCACTTCCTCGCGTTGATGAAATCACTGTCGATGTCGATAAAACGCCTTACGCTTACTACTTCCAGCAAGCTGAAAATGGTGTTTACGCGCGTGAAGCACTGCTAGCCCTTGTTCTTAACGAAACGCTGTAGAGGAGAGATATCATGTCTAAAGAGACTCAATTAAAAGTTGAAGCAATCAAGAACGGTACCGTTATCGACCATATCCCAGCAAACATCGGGATCAAGGTGCTAAAACTGTTTGATATGCACAACTCTCATCAGCGTGTCACTATTGGTTTGAACCTGCCTTCTTCAGCACTTGGCGGCAAAGACTTACTTAAAATTGAAAATGTGTTTATCACCGAAGAGCAAGCAAACAAGTTAGCACTGTACGCACCTCATGCGACGGTAAACCAAATCGAAGATTACGAAGTAGTTAAGAAGCTAGCGCTTGAACTGCCTGAGCAAATCAACGATGTGTTTGAGTGTCCAAACACCAACTGCATTACTCACAACGAGCCAGTTGAGAGCAGCTTTAAGATCTTTGAAAAGAATGAAGATATTCGCCTGAAATGTAAGTACTGCGAAAAAGTCTTCGCTCGCGAGATCGTGACAGAAAGATAAGCTTCGCGTAGCACGCAATAAATGTAAAAACTATGAAATACCTCGCCTGGGCGGGGTATTTTGCGCTTTACCTAGCTACGGTTTGTAGGCACACTGAAAAACGATTTTTATCTAATAACTGATGGAATAAACCAATGACAAAAGTACTTCACACAGAATCGGCTCCAGCTGCAATCGGCCCATACGTACAAGGCGTTGACCTTGGCAACATGGTACTGACTTCTGGTCAAATCCCAGTAAACCCAGCAACTGGTGAAGTATCTGCTGATATCGCAGAGCAAGCACGCCAATCTCTAGACAACGTTAAAGCGGTTGTAGAAGCTTCCGGCCTGACTGTAAAAGACATCGTTAAGCTAACTGTATTCGTTAAAGACCTAAACGACTTCGGCACAGTAAACGAAGTTTACGGTAAGTTCTTTGATGAGCACGGTGTTGCAAACTACCCTGCACGTTCATGTGTTGAAGTAGCTCGTCTACCAAAAGATGTTGGTATCGAGATCGAAGCTATTGCAGTTCGCAAATAGGTTTCACTCTATTTAGTCAGTGGCTTAGTGCTGAACTAAGCACTGATGAGATACAAAAAGGTTGCCAACTAGGCAACCTTTTTTATTATTCGTTTTCTGCGTTTAAGCTACTTCTTATTAAGCTCAATCACTTCTTTGTCTAGCTCTTCCAACTTAGCCGCCATCTGTTCACGAGTTAGGTTTGCTAATTCGCGAACGTTCGACTTGTCGTAGCCTTCAGTATTAATTGGGTCTAGCATTTCCACAATCACGTGGCCATTATTCCAACGGTTCAGCTTAACGCCACCTGTAGAACTACATACGATAGGGATAATTGGTAAGCCTGCACCAATTGCAGCATGGAAAGCACCAGTTTTAAACGGCAACAGACCACGGCCTCGTGAACGCGTTCCTTCAGGGAACATCCATACCGAAACATCACTGTCTTTCAGGTTATCAACTACTTGATCGATCGTACCAACCGCTTTGCTACGGTTTGCACGGTCAATTAGGATATTACCCGTCAACCAGTAAAGCTGACCAAACAGAGGCATCCACGCTAGGCTTTTCTTACCAACGGTTACCACTTTAGGTGTCACAGCCGATGATACCGTGAACAGGTCCCAGTTATTCTGATGGTTCGCAACATAAACATGTTGGCCACGAGAGTAAGCATCTTCAGGGATACGTAGCTCTAGCTTGATACCAAACACTTTCGACATACGACCGAAATAACGACCAAAGGTAAATACATGCTTCGGGTTACGTGGGCTAAGTAAACAGTAGCCACAGCCGAATACAAACATAAGAATCGCAAAGATCGCCAATGCGAAAATACGTAATATTGCTATCATTTTGTTCCTCACAACCGCAGAGCTCACCCACCTATTCACTTTAAAATAAGCAAACAGATTCACTTGCGGTAAATACAACCATAAAAAAGCCGAAACCAAGGTTCCGACTTTTCTGTTTTCATTTTACTGATTCATGAATTTACTAACCTAAGTTAGTTTGAGTCACGAAATCGGGTAATGTTTGCGCCTAGCGCTGAAAGCTTATCTTCAATCTTATCGTAGCCACGATCGATGTGATAGATACGATCAACGATGGTTTCGCCTTGTGCGATACAACCAGCAATAACAAGGCTCGCAGATGCACGAAGATCCGTTGCCATTACTTGAGCACCGCTCAACTGTTCGGTTTCACCACAGATAGCTGTATTACCTTCAATCTCCGCTTTTGCACCCATTCGCTGAAGCTCAGGAATATGCATGAAACGGTTTTCGAAGATAGTTTCAGTGATCACACCACTGCCCTTCGCCATCATGTTTAGCAGAGTAAACTGAGCTTGCATGTCAGTTGGGAAGCCTGGGTGAGGTGCCGTTACGATTTTCACCGCTTTAAGCTCACGACCTGTCATATCAAGACTGATCCAGTCTTCGCCCGTTTCAACCTTCGCACCCGCTTCTTCAAGCTTCGCTAGGGCAGCTTCAAGAAGATGAGCGTTAGTGTTACGACAAACGACTTTACCGCCAGAAACTGCTGCTGCAACAAGGAAAGTACCCGTTTCAATACGGTCTGCAACCACAGAGTGTTGACCACCACCAAGGCGTTCAACACCTTCGATAGTAATTGTGTCTGTACCTGCGCCAGAAATCTTCGCACCCAGTTTGTTAAGGAAGTCTGCCGTATCAACAATCTCAGGCTCACGCGCTGAGTTGTCTAATACGGTTTTACCTTCTGCGAGTGTTGCTGCACACATGATAGTGATCGTAGCGCCTACGCTTACTTTATCCATCACGATGTGCGCGCCTTTCAGACGGCCATCAACACTTGCTTTCACATAACCATCTTCCAATGTAATAGTTGCACCTAGTTGCTCTAGGCCATGAATATGCAGATCAACAGGGCGAGCACCAATTGCACAACCGCCAGGAAGTGACACTTGGCCTTCACCAAAACGAGCAACTAGAGGACCCAAAGCCCAGATAGAAGCACGCATTGTTTTTACTAAATCGTAAGGCGCACAAAATTCATTAATTTCGCTGCCATCAACGTGAACGCTACCGTTACGTGATACTTTCGCGCCTAAACGCTTTAGCAGTTCCATCGTAGTATCGATGTCACGTAGGTGAGGAACGTTACTTACTTCTACTGGCTCTTCAGCAAGGATTGAAGCAAATAGGATTGGTAGCGCAGCATTTTTTGCGCCAGAGATCGTCACTTCACCGCTTAGCGGCTTGTCTGATCCAATAACTCGAAACTTTTCCATCATAAACCTTAAAGTGACATCAGTTTCTTATCACGTTCCCACTCTTCCGGCGTGAATGCCTTAATAGAAAGAGCATGGATGTCATTGCGTTGAATGTATTCCATTAGTGGGCCGTAGATTAGTTGCTGCTTCTTAACTCGATTCATGCCGTCAAAACATGGATCAACCGCAACAACTTCGTAATGACTGCCTTCACCTTTCACGATAATCTCTTGAAGGTTCAGTGCCTCTGCTAATAATTCTTGTACTTTTGTGCTGTCCACAAATAGCTCCTGCCTAATTTTTTATGTGTTCTGCCATCATTGGCTGGATATTGCTCAATTGGAACAACGTTCGTAATTGTTCTGGCACGAAACTGAGCATTATATGACAGTTTTGATTTTTTGCATGCTCTAATAAGTGAATTAGCATCACCATTCCTGCTGAATCGACTCGATTTATATGGCTAAGGTCAATTTCAACACTCGATTCCGTTGTTTGCCACTTTTCCAATATACGCCAGATTGCAGGAACGCTGTCTCGGTCGATATCTCCGAGAAGCTGATACTCTTTAGAGCTTAGCGCTTGCCATTGAGATTGGCTCATTATTTATTACTCTCAAAGCGAATCGGCTGTGCAGCCAGTTTCTCTAGCTCGTCAGCAACCGCTAAGATACCGTCTTGACGAATCTTAGTATTCCACTCTGATTGCTTGCTCGACAGCAGGCTAATCCCTTCCGCTACCATATCAAATGCTTTCCACTCGCCAGACTTTTTGTCTTTACGAAGTTTGAATTCCAATTTGATGTTAGGTCTTGGCGTATCAATGATATCAACCTTGATACTGGTGATACGGCTGTCCGCTTTGATTTTTGGTTCAGGGCCAAACTCGATAGTTTGGTTTGTATATTGAGTTAACACTTGTGCGTATGAAGACACTAGGTACTTGCGAAATGCATCGATAAATACACGCACATCTTTTCTATCCGCGCCTTTCAAGTTTGGCCCCAGCAACTTAAGTGCTGCATATTGAGCATTCACATAAGGCATCAACTCTTCTTCCACGATCACTTTGAGTAATTCTGGAGCTTTGTGGATATTGTCTTGTTCGCTCTTCAAACGCTCAAATGCCACCTCAGCGACTTGTGTCATCATTTGGTAAGGCTGCGTTTTATCAATAGTCGCATTCGCAAAAGCTTGAGTAGAAATCAACAAGGCCATCACAGCGAAAAACCCTATTTTCAAGTGATTCATCGTTTTCAACATCATCTTATTCCTCAGCTTTATTGTCATCAGAGCCACCAACGCTATACAGCACTTGGCCAATCAAGTCTTCGAGTACCAATGCCGATTTAGTGTCTTCAATCGAATCACCATCAACCAACATCTCTTCATCGTCAAAAATGAAGCCCGGAACTAAGCTGATGTACTGCTCACCGATTAAGCCTGACGTTAAGATTTGAGCACTAGAGGTATCAGGAAAATGTGAGTACTTCGCATCAATCGACATTTCAACCACAGGCAGATAGCTCTCGGTATCAAGCTCAATGCTTTTAACACGACCAACAACCACGCCACCAACCTTAACTGGAGAACGAACTTTTAGGCTACCAATGTTGTCAAAGGTCGCTTTTAGATTGTAAGTATGGTTTGAACCCAGCCCTTTTACGTCAGCGACTTGAAAGATCATGATTAAGATTGCGCAAATTCCGGCTATAACAAAGGTGCCGACCCATAATTCTAACTTTCGAGTTTGTTGCATGATTAATTCCCAAACATCAATGCGGTAAGAACAAAATCTAGCCCTAATACCGCTAGAGAAGAGTGTACTACTGTACGTGTGGTTGCTTGACTAATACCTTCAGAGGTCGGCACCGCATCATAACCATTGAAAAGAGCGATCCAAGTTACGGTGATAGCAAAGACCATGCATTTGATCATGCTGTTACCGATATCTCGACCTAGCTCAACAGAAGACTGCATTGCAGACCAAAAGCTGCCGTGATCTATGCCTTTCCAATCAACACCGACTAACTGGCCGCCCCAAATACCGACCGCCATAAAGATCATCGCCAGTAGAGGCATAGAGATAAGTCCAGCCCACAAGCGTGGTGCGATAATGCGTTTTAGAGGGTCTACCGCCATCATTTCTAAACTGGAAATCTGCTCCGTTGCTTTCATCAAACCAATTTCAGCCGTCAGCGCTGAACCAGCACGACCTGCAAATAGCAATGCTGTGACCACAGGACCAAGCTCACGTAACAATGAAAGCGCGACCATTTGGCCAAGGTTGCCCTCAGCGCCGTAATCAATTAGCACAACATAACCTTGCAGGCTCAATACCATGCCAATGAACAAACCCGAAACTAAAATAATAGCCAATGACTGAACGCCAACGCTATAAAGTTGTTTAACTAATAAAGGGAAGTTTTTTAGTCGCGGGATGCCAAACAAAGCCCCGAATAACATCAGGCTTGCTCGACCAAATGACTCACAGATCGCAAGTGTTCGCTTACCGACACCTGCAATAGTTTTACCAATCATATTAAAACAAATCCTTTTCAAGACTTTGCGCCGGGAACCTAAATGGCACAGGGCCATCCGCCTCACCTTGCAAAAATTGCTGAACTCTCGGATCGTCATTGTTGTACAGCTCTTCAGGTGACCCAGCAGCAATGATTTTGCCATCTGCGAGTAGGTAAACCCAATCAGCAATACTCATCACCTCAGGAACATCATGAGAAACGACGATAGACGTCAAGCCCAGCGCTTGATTGAGGTTGCGAATGAGCTCGACCAATACACCCATTGTTATAGGGTCTTGGCCCACAAAGGGTTCATCGTACATGATCAACTCAGGATCGAGGGCAATAGCACGCGCCAATGCGGCACGCCTTGCCATTCCGCCAGACAACTCACTCGGCATCAATTGCGCAGCACCACGTAACCCTACCGCCTCAAGCTTAAGTAACACGATAGTACGAATGAATTTTTCGTTAAGTTCAGTGTGCTCACGCAGTGGAAACGCCACATTATCAAACACATTGAGGTCCGTAAAAAGTGCACCCGATTGGAAAAGCATGCTCATTTTTTTACGTGCTTGATACAGTTTTCGACGAGATAAGGTCGGGATGTTGTCGCCATCAAACCAGACTTCACCGCTATCTGGTGGCAACTGCCCGCCAATCAAACGCAGTAATGTCGTTTTACCGATCCCCGATGGCCCCATGATTGCGGTTATTTTGCCTTGAGGCACCTCTAAACTGATGTCGTCAAAAATAACGCGATCACCGCGTGAGAAGCTAAGGTTCTTAACTTTTACAAGTTCAGTATTCGACATACTCTTGTAGTTTCCTTGCTTTAAAAAACGCCAATTATGGCTGCAATAATAATGAGTCTACTTTAGAATTAAAAGCACTGTTCAATTAATTCATATTAAACAGGAATGTATGCAGAGGTTTGAAAGCATTAGAAAATTATCTATTCAGCTCTCTTTCTTGGTGACTAACTGGTAATTAATTTGCCGAGTGACTTCCCTTTTACCTACCAACAGGTCAAAATTAGCGGTTAATTCTCCGTTTTTTATTAATTTTTTAGGAATCATCATGCTTGAAGCGATTGCGTTTCTTATTATCGGTCTAGGTTTTTTGGTGTGGAGTGCAGATAAGCTGGTTTACGGCGCCGCAGCTCTTGCTCGCAACTTCGGTATCTCACCATTAGTTATCGGTATGACGATTCTAGCAATGGGCTCTTCAGCTCCTGAAATGATGGTTTCAGCAACGGCTGCGCTTGACGGCAAAACAGATACCGCGGTCGGTAATGTTCTAGGCTCAAACATCGCCAATATTGCGCTGATTTTAGGTATCACTGCGCTAATCAAGCCGCTATCAATCAGCTCAGCTGTGATTCGCCGTGAACTACCACTCATGATTGGTGTCACTTTACTTGCTGGCGCACTGCTTTGGGATAACCACTTAGGTTTCTACGAAGGCGTATTATTATTTGTTCTGTTCGGTGCATTTTTGTTTGCCATGCTGCAAATCAGCCGCAGTGAGAAAAAGAACGGCGATGCGTTTCTTGATGAACAAGAATCAGAGATTCCAGAGGGCGTAAGTAACCCGAAAGCTGCGATGTGGGTGGTAATTGGTCTAATCATTCTTCCTTTAGCTGCTGATATGCTGGTTGATAATGCAGTTATCATCGCTAAGTTCTTCGGGATGAGCGACCTTGTTATTGGTTTAACCATTATTGCTGTTGGTACTAGCCTACCTGAGCTTGCTGCATCACTTGCTGGTGTAATGAAAGGCGAAGACGATATGGCGGTGGGTAACATCATTGGCTCAAACGTATTCAATATTCTGGCTGTTATGGGTATTCCTGGCATCCTAAACCCTTCTATCTTGAGCGAATTTGCGATGGGTCGTGACTTCTGGGTAATGCTAGGTGTATCTCTGCTGCTTGTTGTGATGGCGCTAGGTAAATCGCGTAGTGTGAATCGTATTGAAGGTGGCGTGTTAATCGTGACGTTCGTGGCTTACCAAAGCTACCTGCTAATGAACATGTCGGCTTAATTGTTGACTTAACTTTCCGTACTTGGAGTATTTGATGTCTCAGCCATTTGATTATCGCAGTGTTGCCAAACAAGTTTTGGAAACCGAAGTTGCAGGTCTCACTCAATTGGACCAATATTTTAATGATGATTTTTGCAAAGCTTGCGACCTAATCCTAAACAACAAGGGTAAAGTGGTTGTGATGGGCATGGGTAAATCCGGCCATATCGGCAACAAAATCGCAGCAACGCTAGCAAGTACTGGTACATCAGCTTTCTTTGTACATCCAGGTGAAGCAGCACATGGCGACTTAGGCATGATCGAACCGGGTGATATTGTGATTGCAATATCGAACTCAGGTGAGTCTGGTGAAATCCTTAGCCTGTTCCCAGTATTAAAGCGTTTGAACATCAAGATCATCAGCATGACAGGTAAACCTGCGTCGAATATGGCGACCTTGTCTGATATCCATTTACAGATTTCTGTGCCGGAAGAAGCGTGCCCGCTAGGTTTAGCACCAACAACCAGCACCACAGCTACCTTAGTGATGGGTGATGCATTAGCCGTTGCACTTTTACAGGCTCGAGGCTTCACAGCTCAAGACTTCGCCCTATCTCACCCAGGTGGCGCTTTAGGTCGTCAGCTACTATTGAAACTAGACGACATCATGCACACGGGCGATGCACTCCCTGTTGTCGCTCCAGATGCATTAGTAAGAGATGCTTTACTAGAGATCTCTCAGAAAGGCTTGGGCATGACAGCCATCGTTGATCAAGATGGTCAAATGGCCGGTATTTTTACCGATGGTGATTTACGCCGCATCTTGGATAAGCGTGTTGATATTCATAGTACTCAAATTGGCGATGTGATGACGCTAAACCCTACGGTTGCCGATCCGAACATGCTTGCAGTCGAGGGGTTAAACTTAATGCAAGCCAAAAGCATCAATGGCTTGATGCTATGCCAAGATGGCAAACTAGTTGGTGCTCTAAACATGCACGATTTATTGAAAGCTGGAGTAATGTAATGACACAGACAGTCGAAACTCTATACGGCACTGTTGACTCAGATGTTTTTGCAATCGCAAAAGACATCAAACTCCTAATTTGCGATGTAGACGGCGTGTTCTCTGATGGCCGTATCTACATGGGCAACAATGGTGAAGAGCTGAAAACCTTTCACACTCGTGACGGTTACGGCATCAAATCACTGATGAACGCGGGCATTGAAATCGCAATCATCACAGGTCGCAAGTCTCAGATTGTTGAGAACCGAATGACGGCTCTCGGCATCAAACTTATTTATCAAGGCCAAGACGATAAAGTTAAGGCTTACCAAGATATTTGCGATAAGCTTTCAGTTAACCCTGAAAACACAGGTTATATCGGTGACGATCTCATCGATTGGCCGGTAATGGAAAAAGTTGGCTTAAAGGTTTGTGTGGCAGATGGTCACCCACTACTCGCACAGCGAGCAAACTACGTGACAACCATCAACGGTGGTCATGGTGCAGTTCGTGAAGTCTGCGACCTGATTTTACAAGCAAGAAATGAACTCGACGTGCACAAAGGTTTAAGCATATGAGTTTTACTCGTATTATCTATTTAATACTAATATTTATTGCCTCTTGGTCGACCTACTACTTGTTCGACAAAGAGCAAACATCGACGATACAAGTGGCTCCAAATTTGGAGCTACCTGCTTTTAGCGGCAACAGCCTAAACAACATCAGTTACGATGAGTCAGGTATTCGCAGCTACCAAGTTGAGTCGACATATTTAGAACACTTCTCAGTGGTTGGCGACACGCACTTTCAAAACCCGGTTCTTTCGGTCTTCCGAGAAGGACATACGATTGAATGGCAAGTCACCGCTGATCGCGCGATTATGGATGAAAATCAAGTTGTCACTTTTTATGACAACGTTGTGGCAAAGAATCTACTGCCAGGGGCAAGCTTCGATACAATGACTACTGACAAAATGGTTGTTGAGCTGAAAAGCCGAGATTTTTATTCAGATACTCCGGTCCATATGATCGGTACATTTTTTGAAAATGAGGGTCAAGCAATCAAAGGTAACTTCGGTACCAACAATGCGACTCTCTTTAATTCTGTTCAAGGTAGATATGAAACTCTTACACCTTAGTTTATTCGCTTTGACTCTTGCGGCACCAAATGTCTACGCCCTATCTTCTGATAGCGAGCAACCTGTCTACATTGACTCAGACAGCCAGCAATTGGATATGAAAAGTAACCAAGTAACCTTCATTGGTGATGTAAACCTGAAACAAGGCAGCATCAATATCAATGCAGATAAGGTTATTGTTACCCGCAACGCCGTGAATGGTGAAATTGAAGAGATTCAAGGCTTCGGTAAACCGGCGACCTTCTCTCAGCTGACTGATGACGGAAAGACGCTCTACGGTGAAGCGGACGACCTGCATTACCAGCTTGTTGCTGACAAACTGATCATGACCAAGAATGCAATGCTATCTCAAGATGGCAGCATCATCCGTGGCTCTAAGATCACTTACCAGATTGGCTCTCAAAAGCTAGTCGCTGACAGTGGTGAGAACAAACGAGTATCAACGGTTTTACAACCAACGGAAGTGAATAAGTAGCCATGGCCGTTCTTAAAGCGCAAAACCTAGCGAAAACATACAGCAAACGTAAAGTAGTGACTGACGTAAGCCTACAGGTTGAGTCAGGCCAAATCGTCGGTTTGCTTGGTCCTAATGGTGCTGGTAAAACGACATCCTTCTACATGATTGTAGGCTTAGTTGCTCGTGACGAAGGTACCATCAGCATTGATGACCGAGATATCAGTATCTTGCCAATGCATAGCCGTTCGCGTCTTGGTATCGGCTACCTGCCTCAGGAAGCATCAATCTTCCGTAAGCTGTCTGTTGAGAACAACATCATGGCGGTTTTGCAGACCCGTGATGAGATGACTAATGAACAGCGTCAGGATAAGCTAGAAGACCTTCTAGAAGAGTTTCACATTCAACATATCCGTCACAGCAATGGTATGGCTCTATCGGGTGGTGAACGTCGTCGTGTGGAAATCGCGCGCGCTCTTGCAGCAAACCCTCAGTTTATCTTGCTTGACGAACCGTTTGCTGGTGTTGACCCGATCTCTGTTATCGATATCAAGAAAATCATCGAACACCTGCGCGATCGCGGTTTGGGTGTTTTAATTACCGACCACAACGTTCGTGAAACATTAGACGTGTGTGAAAAGGCCTACATCGTGAGTCAAGGGCACCTGATCGCAGAGGGTACTCCTGAAGATGTTCTCAATAACGAACAAGTTAAACAAGTTTATCTAGGCGAACAATTCCGTCTATGATTATATAGAGAGTATCGAGAGTTCTAAGAATAATAACTAGGTAAGTAACACTGAATGAAACCCTCATTACAACTTAAGCTAGGCCAACAGTTAGCAATGACTCCTCAATTGCAGCAAGCGATTCGTTTGCTGCAATTGTCTACTTTAGATTTGCAACAAGAGATCCAAGAAGCACTTGAATCTAACCCATTACTCGATGTCGAAGAAGGCAATGAAGAAACGCCTTCATCGGAAGAAAAGCCTAGCAGTGACGAGAAAGAAACAGTTGAAGCCGCAGAGCAAGACTTACCTGACAGCTCAGACTTAATCGAAAAATCAGAGATTGGTAACGAACTCGAGATCGACACCACTTGGGAAGATGTCTACAGCGCAAATACAGGTAACACTGGTATTGCTATTGATGACGATATGCCTGTATATCAAGGCGAAACAACCCAAAGCCTGCACGATTACCTACTTTGGCAACTTGATCTCACACCTTTCACAGAAACCGACCGAAGCATTGCCTTCGCACTAATCGATGCCATTGATGACTATGGCTACCTCACCGTATCTTGTGAAGACATCCTTGAAAACTTCGACAGTGAAGACATTGAGCTTGATGAAATCGAAGCAGTACGGAAAAGAATCCAACAGTTTGACCCATTGGGTGTTGGTTCACTAAACCTTCAAGATTGCTTGCTGCTGCAACTGGCGACTTTCCCACAGGACACACCTTGGCTTGAAGAAGCTAAGTTAGTACTTACTAGCCATATCGACCAACTCGGTAACCGTGATTACAAACTTGTGATCAAGGAAACTAAGTTGAAAGAAGCAGAGCTACGTGAGGTTCTGCAGCTCATTCAACAACTGGACCCACGACCAGGCAGCAAGATTACGCCAGACGAAACCGAATATGTGGTTCCTGATGTGTCGGTATTTAAAGACCTCGGCAAATGGTTAGTAACCATTAATCCAGACAGCGTGCCAAAGCTGAAAGTTAATCAGCAGTACGCAGACTTAGGCAGTAAAGGCAACAGCGCTGATAACCAATACATTCGCTCGAACTTGCAAGAGGCGAAGTGGTTAATCAAAAGCTTAGAAAGCCGAAATGAGACGCTACTCAAAGTTGCGCGATGCATTGTTGAACATCAGCGCGATTTCTTCGAACATGGCGAAGAAGCGATGAAGCCGATGGTACTCAACGATGTAGCTTTAGCCGTTGATATGCACGAATCCACGATCTCTCGTGTGACGACTCAAAAGTTCATGCATACCCCTCGTGGCATCTTCGAACTGAAATACTTTTTCTCGAGCCATGTCAGTACTGACAATGGCGGTGAATGTTCATCGACAGCAATTCGAGCACTCATTAAGAAGCTTGTTGCGGCAGAAAATACTGCTAAGCCTCTCAGTGATAGCAAGATAGCTGCTTTACTGGCTGACCAAGGAATTCAGGTAGCTAGACGTACGATAGCGAAATACCGTGAGTCTCTGGGCATTGCCCCATCGAGTCAGCGTAAACGCCTACTATAAGCAAATTGAGTCACTCTTAACTCAATCGCTATTATCGGGCACCAACTGAAAAGGAAAGTCTATGCAAATCAATATTCAAGGCCATCACGTTGATCTTACCGATTCAATGCAAGACTATGTTCACACCAAATTCGACAAGCTTGAACGCTTCTTTGATCATATCAATAGTGTTCAGGTTGTTTTAAAAGTTGAGAAAATCAATCAAATTGCAGAAGCGACCCTTCACGTAAACCAAGGCGAGATTCATGCAACAGCAACAGATGAAAGCATGTATGCTGCGATTGATGCGTTGGTTGATAAACTCGTTCGCCAACTCAACAAGCACAAAGAAAAGCTAAGTAGTCACTAACATGCAATTAAGCGAAGTACTTTCATTGGACTGCACCAAAAGTGCAGTCCAATGCACAAGCAAAAAGAGAGCTCTTGAGCTCATCAGTCAAATCGCAGCAGAGAGCTGTGGTCAAGATTCAACAGAGCTATTCGAATGCATGTTGAGCCGCGAGAAGATGGGCAGTACTGGCATTGGTAATGGTATCGCCATTCCCCATGCTCGTATGAATGTCAGTGATAAAGCGATAGCTGTATTACTGCAATGCCAAGATCCGATCGAATTTGATGCGATTGATAACCGTCCTGTCGACCTACTATTTGCTCTACTGGTTCCTAGCGAACAATGTAAAGAGCATCTAAAAACCCTTTCTTGTATGGCAGAACGACTAAACGACAAGCAGACTCTAAAACAGCTGCGTAATGCTCAGAGCGATCAAGAGCTTTACGACATCATGATTCAAGTGCCAACTTGCGAGCAATAAAATGCGATTAATCGTGGTTAGTGGCCAATCAGGGGCCGGTAAAAGTGTTGCGTTACGAGTCTTAGAAGACTTGGGGTATTACTGTGTCGATAATCTGCCGGTAAACCTGCTCAACAACTTTGTCGAATCGGTACGCGAAAGCAACCAAAACGTTGCGGTAAGCATTGATATACGTAACCTACCGAAAGAGCCTCAGTTAGTCACCGACACGCTTGAGCAACTCGAGTCCGCTACCAACATCGATGTTGATGTATTGTTCCTCGATGCCAGTAAGCAGACGCTCCTCAAGCGCTACAGCGAAACCCGCAGAATACACCCTTTATCAATTGGCCAGGAGAAACTCTCTCTGGAACAGGCAATTGATTTAGAAAAGACACTTCTCAGCCCTCTAGCAGGACAAGCCAGCATTGTGATTGATAGCAGTGACTGCAACCTCTACGAGTTGAGTGAAAAAGTGCGCTTTAAAGTCGAAGGCAAAGAGAAGCAAGAGCTGATCATCGTCTTTCAATCTTTCGGCTTTAAATTTGGTCTACCAAGCGATGCCGACTACGTGTTTGACGTTCGCTTCTTACCAAACCCTCATTGGGAACCTGACTTACGACCAATGACAGGCCTTGATGCCCCAATTCACTCCTTCCTTGAACAACATCAGGAAGTAATTGAACTCAAGCAACAGATTCAAGGCTTTGTTGAACAGTGGCTGCCAATGTTAGAGAAAAACAATCGCAGTTACCTAACGGTAGCCATTGGTTGTACTGGTGGTAAACACCGCTCGGTGTATCTAACGCAGAAAATTGGCGAATACTTCGAACAACTTGGTCATCAAGTTCAAATCAGACATGCCTCTCTAGAGAAGCACCAACAGGGCTAACCCATGGAATTAACTCGAACTGTACTGATCCAAAACCGCTTGGGTCTTCACGCTAGAGCGGCCGTAAAGTTGGTTGAGCTTGCCCAAAGCTTTGATGCCACTATCACAATTCATAGTGAAGAAGATAAAACTGCCACCGCAGACAGCGTGATGGGACTATTGATGCTGGAATCGGCACAAGGCCAACACATCACGATTCAAGCTTCGGGTACTGATTCACAACAAGCACTTGATGCCGTTTGCCACCTTATCGAAGATAAATTTGATGAGGGTGAGTAGCCAAGACGCTTAACTCGTAACGCCGCAAACTCAAACGGTGAACCAACCTATATTAAATCTTAGTTCTACCTAAGTTTATGATTTAAATAAGCCCTAGAATTAAGTTACTATTCCAAGCATTGTAAGAATAATGAGATAGGAGGAAAATATGGCAGAGCAATTAGAATTCGACCAAGCTCACCAAACCCTCCAAGAAGTCAGCGAAGCCCTAGAAAACGGCCGATTTGTACACGTACGCCGACAACTTCAGGACATGGAGCCTGAGGATATTGCACACCTTTTAGAAGCCTCCCCTCGCAAAAGTCGTGACGTACTCTGGCAACTCACCGATCCAGAAGACTACGGTGAAATTCTTGATGAACTAAACGAAGACGTCAAAGATGCTCTTGTGTCAAAAATGGCGCCAGAGACCTTGGCCGAGGCGACCGAGGGCATGGAAACGGATGACGTCGCGTACGTACTTCGAAGCCTACCTGACGATGTTTCTCGCGAAGTCCTTTCTCAAATGGACTCCGCCGATCGTGCACTAGTTGAAACCGCCCTGTCGTACCCAGAAGATTCTGCCGGTGCGATCATGAATACCGACGTAATCACGATTCGTGGTGATGTCGATGTTGATGTTGTACTGCGTTATTTGCGTATGCGTGGCGAACTGCCTGATGCAACCGATGCTCTGTATGTCATTGACGAAGAAGAGCGTCTGATTGGTAACTTGTCACTGACGACACTGATTACGACTCAGCCTGATATTGCCGTTTCAGAAGTGATGGACGATGCAGATGAAGCCATCTCCGTAGAAACCAGTGCGTCAGATATCGCGAGCCTATTTGAACGTCGTAACTGGGTTTCAGCACCGGTTGTCGACAGCAACCAACATCTCGTTGGTCGTATCACCATCGATGACGTGGTTGATGTTATCCGTGAAGATGCCGAACACTCAATGATGAGTATGGCGGGTATGGATGATGACGAAGATACCTTCGCACCAGTCGTAAAATCGGCTCGTCGTCGTAGCGTATGGCTTGGTGCTAACGTTCTAGCAGCGCTTGCTGCCGCATCTGTTTCCAACATGTTTGAAGCAACGCTCGACCAAATGGCTGCGATTGCGGTTCTGATGACGATTGTACCGTCGATGGGTGGTGTTGCTGGTAACCAAACCGTTGCTCTAGTGATTCGTGGTTTAGCACTTGGTCACATCGGTGACAGTAACAAACGCGAACTACTATTCAAAGAAGCGGCTATCGGCTTCCTCAACGGCGTTCTATGGGCCGTTATCATTGGTGGTATTGTGGTAGCTTGGAAAGGCAACTGGATACTGGGAGGCATCATCTCAGCAGCAATGATGACCAACTTGATAGTGGCTGGTATTGCCGGTGTAACCATTCCAGTAATGCTGAAGAAGATGAATATCGACCCAGCCTTAGCCGGTGGTATGGCACTCACAACAGTAACCGATGTTATTGGCCTATCAGTATTCTTAGGCTTAGCGACCATACTTATCTAAGTTGCAGTCATAAACCGCTTTAACAGCGAAACACTGCATACAAAAAGGGAGCCATCGGCTCCCTTTTTTAGTTCATCAATATGGCGTTAAGTGAATTACTCGCCTGCCACTTTCATAGACTCAAGCAGGATAGAACCCGTTTGAATTTGCGAGCGTGTTTCAACGTCGTTACCGACTGCAACGATCTGATTGAACATGTCTTTTAGGTTACCCGCGATCGTCACTTCCGATACTGGGTATTGAATTTCTCCATTCTCAACCCAGAAACCTGCCGCACCACGAGAGTAATCACCCGTTACAGTATTCACGCCTTGGCCCATCACTTCAGTTACGAGGAAACCAGTGCCCAACTCTTTAAGCATCTGCTCAAAGTTTTGGCCTGTCGATTTCACGAACCAGTTATGAATACCACCAGCATGTCCCGTCGGAGTCATATCCATTTTACGTGCTGCGTAACTCGTTAGTAGGTAAGTGGCGAGTACACCATCAGTGATGATTTCACGATCTTGAGTAAGCACACCTTCACTATCAAATGGGCTCGACGCCAAACCGCGTAAGATATGAGGGCGCTCAGAGATGTTGAACCAATCCGGCAAGATTTTCTGACCTAGATGATCCAATAGGAAAGACGCTTTGCGGTATAGGTTACCACCACTGATCGCCATCACTAGGTGACCAATAAGACCAGTCGCTACATCATTGGCGAACATGATCGGGTATTGACCTGTTGCTAGCTTTTTCGCATCTAAGCGGCTAATGGTCTTTTCTGCTGCTTCTTGACCCACTCGCTCAGGCGTCCATAGCTCGTCACGGTGACGTGCTACGGTATAGCTGTAGTCACGCTCCATTTCACCGTTAGTACCCTGACCAATCACACAACAGCTCGTGCTATGGCGGCTTGATGCATAACTTGCTAGTAAACCATGGCTATTACCATAGACCTTAACACCGTAGTGGCTGTCGTAGCTTGCGCCATCACTTTGTTTGATTTTATCGCTGTAAGATAGTGCCTGTTTCTCAGCTGCAATCGCTATCTCAGTCGCGTAGTCTGGGTTTGGTTCATCAGGGTGGAAAAGGTCCAAGTCTGGAATCTCTTTCACCATGTATTCTTTTGCTGCAGGACCAGCGAACGGGTCTTCTGAAGTATACTGAGCGATATCAAGTGCCGCTGCGACGGTTTGAGCAATCGCTTTTTCACTCAGATCAGATGTAGATGCACTGCCTTTTTTCTGGCCGCGATAAACAGTAATGCCTAGCGCACCATCACTATTAAATTCAACGTTTTCCACTTCACACATGCGTGTTGAAACACTCAAACCCGTTGACTTAGTAATAGCGACCTCAGCGGCGTCGGCACTCACAGAGGCCATGTCCAACGCTTTTGCAACTGCGGCTTCTAGATCAACTCTTTGCTGGGCGACTTGCTGTTTTACATCCATATCTATTCTAATTTTGTAGGTCAATATTACGTAGGATAACAAGAATTTCGCTTTCTCCCCAAGATTCTTGCTAAAATAGGCAATATATTCGTTTGAGATAGTGACATAGGCAGAAAAGATGGCTCGCAAAAACCAAAAAGCTCCATGGGAACCAGAAGAAGAAATCATCTGGGTAAGTAAAACCGAAATGAAAACGGACATGGAAGCCCTACAGAAACTAGGGGAAGAACTTGTTACCCTAAAGCCATCAGTATTAGAGAAATTCCCTCTGTCTGAAGATTTGGCACTCGCGATTAAAGACGCACAACGCTTTAAGAACGAAGCAAAACGTCGCCAGCTTCAATACATTGGTAAGATCATGCGTAACATCGACCCAGAGCCGATTCAAGCGGCTTTGGATAAGGTCCGTAACAAGCACTCACAAGCAACAGCAGAGCTGCACAAGCTTGAGCAACTGCGTGACCGTATCGTTGAAGAAGGTGATGCTGCTATTTCAGAAGTCATGGAAATGTACCCTGAAGCAGACCGTCAACGCCTTCGTCAACTGGCTCGCCAAGCTAACAAAGAGAAGAAAGCAAACAAGCCAGCAAAGGCTTTCCGTGAGATCTTCCAAATCCTGAAAGAGCTAAAACAAGAGGACTAATCCGTCATCGCTTTATCAGTTACCAAAAAAAGACCTAGCACACGCTAGGTCTTTTTTGATTCTGTTGGTAATTGAGTGCTACTCGCCAGCTCTTACAAATGAGCTCAACTCTGACTGCGGATGGTCAACAGTTAGCATTTCTATCGAGTCCTCGACTAACACCTTACCTAACGCGACGAACACAAACTTATTCGCAATACTAC
Source organism: Vibrio chagasii (assembly GCA_041879415.1). NCBI lineage: Bacteria > Pseudomonadati > Pseudomonadota > Gammaproteobacteria > Vibrionales > Vibrionaceae > Vibrio > Vibrio chagasii. The sequence continues at coordinate 36,335 of CP090853.1, forward strand.
GCGCATCACCTAAATGGTGCGTCACCATCAAAACAGTAATATTGCGTTCTGCTGCTAACCGCTTCACAAGGCAAAGCATCTCTTCTCGTAATAATGGATCCAGCGCCGAGAAAGGTTCATCAAGTAACCAGATGTCGTGAGGTTGAACGAAACAACGTGCTAATGCGACACGCTGACGCTGACCACCAGATAACTGTTCAGGCAACCTATCCAAATACTCAGCGACGCCAACTTGGGCAGCCGCTTGCTCCACCGCTTGCTTTTGGGTTGCAGTAAGCTTTAAGCCTGGGTGTAACCCTAAGCCAATATTTTCACGCACCGTGAGATGAGCAAACAGGTTATGCTCTTGAAACAGCATTGCCAATGGGCGCTGATGCGCTTCTTTACCAATCAGCGATTCCCCAGCAACAGAAATCTCTCCAGATGTCGGCTCAATAAAGCCCGCCACTAAAGCGAGCAGAGTTGACTTACCCGCACCACTTGGTCCCATCAAGGCAACAATATCGCCCTGCTCTGCTTGGAAATCAAAACTAAACAACTCTTGGTGATAGTGGTAATCCACATCTTTCATCACTAACATCATCGGTTCCTTAACTCTTTAGCTTTGAGCTTCGAGTAAACAAAAATTCAATAAGGCTAAAGCTGCCAACACTCAACAACAATAGACTCACTGACACCACTGCCGCAGCTTCCATTTGATAGCTACCTAACAATTGGAATAGATACAAAGGCAAGGTTCTAAAGTCTTGGCTACCAAACAAAGCAATCGCGCTCAGATCGCCCATCGCCAACATAAAGCTGATAGAGAAAGCCTGCGCCATCGGTTTACGCAGTGCACGCCACTCCACTAACCTAAAGCGAGTAAAGCCGGTCATACCTAAACTGGCACACACATATTGATATTGCTGAGACAAATGCAACATAGGTTGGGCAAGTGTCTTAATCACATAAGGCAGCGCCATTAGGCTATTTACGGCAATCACAATAAAGAAAGCCAAGCTGAACACATCGGTAAATGAACGTAACAATAAGAAAATACCTGTGCTGATCACTAATCCCGGCGTCACCAAGATAATAGTGCCGATCAACTCGATCTTATCAGCTCTGATCGTCTTGTTTTGTAAGCGCCATGCACGACTGGTGAGTAATATCGCGATACCTATACCGACTGCAATAACACTCGCCAATAAAGCGACTCTTACCGAAGTCATCAACGCCGCCCAAAACGGCTCACTGACCAGCACTGTCAAGGCTTGAGCGTTAATACCACTAACAAGCACCATCAACAGTGGCGGTAATACGAGTATTGATACCATGATGATCCAAAAGCTATCCCAAGCTTTTGACCACCAGCTGTCCTTAACCAAATACTTATCTTCCGACAGCTGACTTGCGGTCACTGAGATAGGCTTAGACAGGCGCTGGATACTCACCGCTAACACGCCGCACAACAGCATTTGCCATATCGCCAGCAAAGCCCCAGCTTGCAGATCAAAGTCAAATTTAATCGCCTGATAAATAGCAAGCTCGATAGTGGTTGATTTAGGGCCACCGCCTAGCGCCATCACGGTAGCAAAACTGGTAAAGCACAGCATGAAGACTAAGCCACATACATGAGGTAACTGTTGCCTTAAGCGAGGCCATTCAACCCACCTGAATTTGTTCCAATGACTCATGCCTAAATGTGCGCATAACTTGTGCTGCTCAGCAGGTACGGTATCTAACGCTTGCAGAAGTAAGCGACAGGAATAAGGCAGATTGAAGAAGACGTGTGCCAACAAAATACCATTCAGGCCATAAATCGAAAATGGTAACTCAATGTCGAAGTTCGCCAAGAACTTAGCTAACCAACCACTGTTGCCGTAAATAGCCAGTAAGCCAAAGACGCCGACTAATACAGGCAGAACCAAGGTCGACGCAAAGAGCCTTAACAGTAGCGCTCGTCCAAAGAACTGTCTGCGGCACAAAGCGTGTGCAACAGGTATAGCAAAGCCAACACTCAGCACCGTTGAGAGTGTCGCTTGATAAAAACTGAACTTCGTTACATGCCAATAGTAGGGATCGGACCATACTTGGCTGATATCAAGAGAAGGGGCATTGCTAAGCAATGCCCCTACTGCTGAAACCACGAAGGCGGTAATGAGTATCGCGACCCAAATACCGACCTTAGGCGTTTTCTTTATCATAAATTGATTATTACCGTAAAAAGTCCATTCCAAACATAAAGAATGGCTTTAAATACAGGTCGTTCATTCTTTTAAAAGTAAATTAAAAAGTAAGTGCACTCTGCCATTCACGAATCCAAGGCTTACGCTTCTCGGCGATCTCTTCAGAGCTAAAGCTTAACGCTTGCTGAGGTACCGTCAGTTGTTCGAAACCTTTAGGTAGCTCAACATCTGTCACAGGGTACATCCAGTTACCTGTTGGCATCGCCGATTGGAATTCATCACTTAGGATAAACGCCATAAACTCATCAGCAAGCTTTTCATTCTTACTGCCTTTGACCTTTGCTGCGACTTCCACTTGAGTGTAATGCCCCTCTTCAAAGTTAGCAGCTGCGTACTTAGAATCGTTCTCTGCAATGATGTGGTAAGCCGGAGAAGTGGTGTAAGACAATACTAGATCAGATTCACCCTCTAGGAACATAGAGTAAGCTTCAGACCAGCCTTTCGTTACCGTCACCGTTTTCTGAGCTAGCTTCTTCCACGCCGCTGTCGCTTCATCACCGTATACCGACTTCATCCAAAGCATCATGCCTTGGCCAGGTGTTGATGTACGTGGATCTTGGTAGATAACCTTCAGGTCTTCACGTTGCTCAACCAACTCTTTCAGACTTTTCGGTGGATTTGCTAGCTTCTCTGTGTTGTAGACAAAAGCGAAGTAGCCAAAGTCGTACGGGACAAATGTATTATCGTCCCAACCATTTGGCAGTGTTACCGATGATGTATCAACATTGTGCTCAGCCAGTAAGCCAGTTGCTTTCGCTTCAGCCATCAGGTTGTTGTCTAAGCCCAGAACAATGTCAGCTTTGCTGTTGCCACCTTCAAGACGTAAACGGTTAAGAATAGATACGCCATCTTCGAGCGCGACAAAATTCACATCACAGCCACACTTTTCTTCAAATGCTTTCTCTACGGCAGGACGAGGGCCCCAATCCGCAGCAAAAGAGTCATAGGTGTATACGGTTAACGTATCGTCTGCAGCAAAGGCAGAAAAAGAGATAGCTGTAGTAACAGCAAGGGTAGTTAATGTGAATTTCACTGGACGCTCTCCATGGTCTGAGCGGCACAGGTTTGAGGGAGGAGAACGATAGAGGTTGTTCCTAACTCAATTCCTACGCCAGCATTATCTGGTTCAGGTTTACGGGTCCCAAGCTCCTGCTTGATCTCAGCTCGCATTCACTATTTGAATGGTTTGCTCCCCGATGAGTGTCCGGAATTGTAATTCGATTTTTAACAATAAGCTATCAAGTTTGGATCAATTACGTTGATCGTAGCCCCATCTAGGCACTAAACCTTGGTCAATACCTAGATGGTCCAGAATGCGCGCCACCATGAAATCGACCAGGTCTTCTATTGACTTAGGTTGATGATAAAAACCTGGAGCGGCTGGCATGATGGTCACGCCCATCGTCGATAGCTTGTGCATGTTCTCTAGATGTAGCGTTGAGAATGGCGTTTCACGAACCACCAATAACAGCTGACCTCGCTCTTTCATCACCACATCTGCTGCGCGCTCAATCAGGTTATCCGATAACCCATGAGCAATGGATGCCAAACTGCCCGCAGAACATGGGCAAACCACCATCTGCTTCGGCGCTGCAGATCCTGATGCAACTGGAGAGAACCAGTCATCTTTACCGCACACCACTAGCTTTTCTGGATCGCAGCCCAAGTGCTTAACCAAGGCTTGCTTTGCCGCATCCGGCCCAGCAGGTAACTTGAGCTCATGCTCTGTTGCCAACACCACTCGTGCTGCCGACGAAATTAGCAGGTAGACTTGATAGTCTGCTGCCAGCAAGCATTCAAGCAAGCGCAGTCCGTAAGGCGCACCAGATGCGCCAGTGAAGGCAAGAGTTATCGCTTTATCGTGTTTTGTCATGTTCTCAGTTACTTCAAATTATAAAGTCGTGGATTGGATTAACCTTTAAGGGCTAACGCATCCAACAATTTCTGGTGAATACCACCAAAGCCACCATTACTCATTACCAGAATTTGGTCGCCCGCTTGCGCCTCTGAGACAATTTTAGCAACAAATACATCCATATCATCACTAACATGTGCAGGCTGATGACAAGCATCTGCGACATCCTGTACCGACCAATCAATGTTGTCCGGTTGGAATAAGTAGGTGGAATCCGCTTGTTTGAGCGAATCAGCCAAGGTTTCTTTATGCACACCACGCTTCATGGTGGCGGAACGAGGCTCTAAAACGGCAATGATTTTTTTCGAGTCGACCTTATTACGTAAACCACCGAGCGTAAGTTCAATCGCCGTTGGGTGATGGGCAAAATCATCATAAACAGACACACCAGCAACCTCGCCTTTAAACTCTAGACGACGTTTAGTATTGATGAATTTCGCTAACGATTCGCACGCTAAATCTGGCGTCACACCCACATGCCTTGCCGCAGCAATCGCCATAAGAGCATTGTTGACGTTGTGATCACCAACCAGGTCCCAATCTACCGTACCTACACACTCACCTTGGAAGTAAACTTCAAATTGAGAGCCATCTTTAACTCGCTTTTTGGCATCCCAATCGCCAGCTTCGCCACTCGATTCTGTCTCACTCCAGCAGCCACGTGATAGAACATCTTGAATAGCGGTATCTTGCTTAGGTGAGAAAATACGACCATTGCCTGGCACAGTTCGCACTAAATGGTGGAATTGACGTTTGATCGCTTCAAGATCGTCAAAAATGTCGGCATGATCGAACTCAAGGTTATTCATTACCAAGGTTCTTGGATGGTAATGAACGAACTTAGAGCGTTTGTCGAAAAAAGCACTGTCGTATTCGTCAGCTTCTACGACGAAGAACATGCTTTCACCCAAGCGAGCAGATATACCAAAGTTACCCAATACCCCACCAACTAAAAAGCCGGGAGCATAACCGCAATCTTCCAAGATCCAAGCTAGCATGCTGGATGTCGTGGTTTTACCGTGAGTACCGGACACCGCAAGAACCCAGCGGTCGTGCAGCAAGAACTCTTGCAGCCATTGTGGGCCAGATGTGTATCTAAGGTTGTTATCCAAGACATACTCAACACATGGGTTACCGCGGCTCATCGCATTACCGATAACCACCAGGTCAGGCCTAGGCTCTAGTTGGCTTGGGTCGAACCCTTCAATAATTTCAATCCCTTGCGACTCCAACAAAGTACTCATTGGAGGATAAACATTCGCGTCACTACCGGTAACCTTGTGACCTAATTGACGAGCCAATACCGCAGCACCGCCCATGAAGGTGCCACAAATTCCTAAGATATGAATATGCATAAATTGCTTCCAAACGCTTGGCTAATATAAACAGTGCCTAATTAAAACGGCTTGTACTCATTATCATTAAATGAAGATTAAAAGCGAGCGGCAATGCAAAACAAATTGAGTCGACATAGTAAGTGAGATCTGTGTCGCTTAGTTCATTACCATTAAAAAGATCTAAGCCTTAGAATTTAGGTAAGCGTCTAGATGAATAAAGCCCACTTAAGAGGCAAATTCTATGGTGCTCAAATCCCCCCTAATATTCAGAGAAGTTTAAGGAAATAACATGTCTGAGATGCGCACCCTTGGTGAGTTCATTGTTGAGAAACAGAGTGACTTCCCCCATGCAAGTGGTGATCTATCATCCCTTTTGTCATCAATTCGTCTTGCTGCAAAAATTGTTAACCGTGAAATCAACAAAGCAGGTCTTGTCGACATTACTGGCGCTGTTGGTACAGACAACGTTCAAGGTGAAGAGCAGCAGAAGCTAGACCTTTATGCGAACGACAAATTTAAAGCGGCTCTAGAAGCTCGTGACCAAGTTTGTGGTGTAGCAAGTGAAGAAGAAGACGAAGCCGTTGCCTTCAATAAAGAGCTCAACAAAAACGCAAAATACGTCGTGCTGATGGATCCACTAGATGGCTCTTCAAATATCGATGTAAACGTATCGGTTGGTACGATTTTCTCTATCTACCGCCGTGTGTCTCCAATCGGAACTCCACCGACTCAAGAAGACTTCCTACAACCAGGTCACAAACAGGTAGCTGCCGGTTACGTGATTTACGGCTCTTCAACCATGCTGGTTTACACAACTGGTGCTGGCGTAAATGGTTTCACCTACGACCCATCTCTGGGTACTTTCTGTCTATCTCATGAAAACATGATGATTCCAGACGAAGGTAAGATCTACTCGATCAACGAAGGTAACTACATTCGCTTCCCAACCGGTGTGAAGAAGTACATCAAGTACTGCCAAGAGAGCGAGCCAAGTGATAACCGCCCTTACACGTCACGTTACATTGGTTCTCTTGTATCAGATTTCCACCGCAACCTACTAAAAGGCGGCATCTACTTATACCCAAGTACAGAGAGCCACCCTCAAGGTAAACTGCGTTTGCTTTATGAGTGCAACCCTATTGCCTTCATCATGGAGCAAGCAGGCGGTATCGCTTCTGATGGTGTACAACGTATCATGGACATCAAACCAACTGAGCTACACCAACGTGTACCTTTCTTCGTTGGCTCTAAGAATATGGTTCGTAAAGTCGAAGAGTTTCTTGAGCAGAACCCAGACTAACCCTCTCGTTTCTTCCTCAACTTAACTTCATTAAAAAAGCCAGCATCGAAATGCTGGCTTTTTGTTGTTCATCGAGTTAATCAACCACTGGGTTATCGAATATCAAATTTCGACTCCGCGCCTCTCTCGTAGTTGAAGCGGAACCACTTATCGATATCATCACAAATACCAAGATAAGTCTCACCGCGGCGTCCTAAAGCTCTTGGGTTCTGAGAACAGTATTGCGCCTTACCAACCTCATAACCTTGGTCATAAGCGGCATACAAATTAGCGTCAATTGACGGTGACGAGGCAGCTTCTGCCAAGCTAGCTTCCGTCTGCTTGGTTTTTCCTTTGAGTGCCATTTCTTCACCAAAACTCTGCCAATCGGTTGTGTTCATAGACGTTGGTGGCGGAGTTTGCGCACAACCAAATAACATTACTGATAGCACCAATAATAGATATTTCATAATTTCCTCCTGATGGAAAAGACTAGCCTGTACATTAAGACTTCTAGCTATTACGTCAGAATGCTTTCAGTAGTTCATTTACTATAGCGGGTTGTTCCGCTTACACCAGTCACCCGAAAGTATTTCTTTATTAGCTGTTAGATCAAGCTGATACAAATATACCCATGCTAATCCAAATATAGTCTCTATTTGCTCGCGACGATACTCGACAGGCACATCTTCTAGCCGATCGAGCGACTCCAAAACTTCGTCGTTAATCATATAGACCTCCCCAGCGACACTTTTATTTCCAAAAATCATCGCGGGATAAGCATCTAGGTCAAAAAGCGCGTATTCCTTTGGAGTATCAAACCTACCTAGTGATTTACAGCCCTTTAAATAATGGTGATTAGATTGGCCTTGTCTCAAGGTTCCATAGACAAAAACAAGATGCTTCATAAATCCTCCACACGCCATTCACACGAGCACGGTAATGAATGGCTGATGTATTACCTAGGTGACTTCAAATAGCTTTATTCGAACTCAAATTGATAAAGGAGGTCTACCGCACTGTCTAAACCAGAAACGGCTTCAACGTAGAGATCCTGCATCAATCGATAACGCACGGTAAACTCGCCAAGCGAATTAAAGATACCCACGCCATACTTAACCTGTAAGCCTGGAAGGATGTAACCACTTACCGTTACTTGTGAGTCGTCACCAGAGCCCGCGGTATCCAGCTGTAAATCTTGTACACCAAAGGCTTCACCTATCTCCCCGACTACCTTACCGCTCTTCGCTAAGCTCAAACCAATTAAAGTGGTTGTCATTGAGCCGCTCGACTCGCCATCAATATCTTGACCACGCAAGATGTATGAAAGAGCATTTGCTTGCGGCATCGCAGGGTCCGAATAAATCTCAATAGCTGGCTCTGTCGCTGGGCCAGTCACTCGAATACCCGCCGTCACATCATCCTGAGTATTGTCAGGATTACGGATCGCATTGATCGCTACGTATGGCTGATCCGGTGGTCCATTCATTAAAATCTTACCTTCTTCGATCAACAAGTCTTGGCCGAACGATTGGTAGGTACCGTTAACGATGTTGACCTCACCGGTCACAAATGGACCTTGGTCTTTTTGAGCAACATTCAGTTTACCGACCAGCTCACCCTCTAGGCCAAAAGCAGACAGCTTAAAGTCATCGCCAATTGAGATATTAATGTTCGTCACGACATCAAATGGAATGGCCGATTCGCCCTCAGGTTGCAGGTCTTTATTCAAAATAACCTGATCAGAAGAAACACCTACCGCAGAAGGCGGCAAGTCTTCAACCACAATACGTCCCCACGGTAATGCAATATCACCGGTAATTTTTGCAAGCTCAGGCGTAACATCAATGGTCATGTCAGGAACGACCTTCACCTTAACCATAGGTGGTACATCCACCATCAATTCATCGGCAAATACTCTAACGTTCGAATGCCATGCTTGAAGATCTTGCCACTCACCAGAGCCTTCAATATCAAGGTGTCCATCTGGCGTTTCTACATTGGCATCCAGCTTTGCACTATAGCCATCAAAGTCGAGGTCAATACGGCCATCTTTCACATCAATCGGGGTGACGTCGCCTTTAACTTGAATGCCGTCCACTGAGAATTGACCGAATACTTGAGGATGCATCAAAGAGCCTTTCACCTGAAGGTCACTCGCAAGGTCTGCTTTCAACAAGCTGTATTCACCCAAAATAGGCTGCAAGAAGTCCAAATGGAAAGTCGTCAACTTAATCGCAGCATCGACCATTTTATCTTGTGCAAGAATATCAGGCAGCGACACCGTACCAGACAGATCACCGTTATCAGACACATCCAATTTGAAGTCTGCATCGAGCTTGTTGTCTTTCAGTTGAGCGTTTAGGGCAACGCTCTCCCAACCGATTGTGATTGGTTCACCCACTTGCTGTACAGCCTGACCTTTTGGCATATCAAGGCTTAATGTGACTTCTGGCTGACCTTGTTCCGACCATTTTGCGTGAGCTTTAACATTCACTAAGCCTTGTAGCTCAGTCTCTTTAGGAACAAAGGCTTTAATCTGATCGAAGTCGAACTGATTAATTGCAATCTTGGCCTCACCCGATTTTCCAGCACGGATGTCTTCGTCCAAACAGACACTCGAACCAGCTTGCTTCCAACAGTGCGCTTGAACATTAGCAAACTGCTTGTCGACATCGGCCTTAATCGAGACAGGTTGATCAAGCACCCAAGGGCCCTGTTGAGTGGTGATTTTCACTCGGTCTAACGAGCCATTCCAAACAAGAGAAGGCTTTTGAATCAACTCACCAGAAATCGCTAAACTTGTCGATACGATGTCGGATATGACATCTAACGTCACAGTGTGCTTTTTCTCACCGCCACTTACCGTCAAGTCGATGCTTTCTACGTTTTGTTCTTGATAGCTCAAGTTCTTGGCTTTCAACACCAGGTCGGCTTGCGCTTCAGGTAATGGCAATGGAACCACTGAACCATTAAGAGATAGCGACTCCAGTGTTGCTTCGCTATTCCAATCCACCTTATTAACGTTCAGTGTTAGGTCGACCTTGGGCTCTTGAGTAGGGCCACTAAGTTGGATGTTACCAATCACTTGCCCTTTCAAGTCTGGAACACTTTTCACAAGCTCAGGGAAGTAGATATCAACGCCCATATCCCATTGCTTATCAAGCTGTCCCTGTGCCTTAATCGAATTCACACCGTGAGCTAAGCTCAAGCCACTGGTTTTCAGTTTAGGCTCACCACTTGCACTACGATCGGACGCCGACAACTGACCTTCAATATCCAGTGGGTAATCACGCAAGATACCCTCGATATCAAGCTTAGGTAACTCAATCGCCCAGCCACCAGCCTCAGTCAATTCACCCGAGGTCACTAAGCTACCGCTGATTTTACCTTCCGCTTCAGGCCACTGTAGACCCAGTTGAATGTCTTTTAGGGATACATCCGCTTGCCAGTTAACAAGCTTTGCCCAGTTAGCTTTGACCGTACCATTAAGCTCACCGCCCAAGGTATTCAATTTCAGTCGCTCAAGCTCTATTTGTTCAGTGGTACCTTTACCCTGAAAGTCGATGGCTAGAGCTGGAATCTCCTTACCGTCCGCCTCACCTTTAAGCTGAACATTAAAGCCATCTAATGAACCATCGGCTTTAAAGCGTTCAATTTCGGCTTGATAATCGCTTTTACCAGTTAGAGGCCATTGCGCTTGCCCATCTTCTAGCAGTAAATCAAATGGCAGCGTCGGCTCTAAAGGTTGCAGTTCTCCAGAGAGCTTGGCTTCTATCAAATCAGAAAACTGCGAGTCGAGCTGTAGCTTAGCCACACTGCCTTGTGCTTTTAGTGATAACTTCTGACCAGCAAGGTCGGTTTCCTTCACCTTAGCGTCCAATGAAAGCTCTAATGGGTAGCCATCTTTCAGCTCTACCTTAGTAGAAAGGTTCGCGCTCGCCTGTGGCATGTCTAGTTCAAGAGTGGATACATCAACAGTGTTTTTTCCAGCTCGCACTTCAAGCCCAAGGTGATTAACAACGATGGGCGTCTCTTGCTCTAAAGTGAAACGATTGAGATCAAAGCGCTCTAGTACAACCTGTAATGGAATCCAAACCTCAGGCAGCTCTATCGCGGTTTTAACGGCAGGTTCAGGCTCTACGACTTCTGGTTTTGGCTCTTCAGCTGATTCAGCTGATTCAGCTGATTCAGCTGATTCAGCAAGTTTAACTTTTAGGTCGTTGAACAAGGTTGGCGATACTGTCAGCCTTTCACCTTGCATACTCAAAGCCGTTGAGAACAAACTCCATTCAATCTCATTACCCAATATGTTTAGCTTAATATCAGATAAAGCGATGCGATTGATGGTGATTGGAAGTGGCGTTTTTACCGACTTAAGAGGTGGCGTTGGCTCAGCCTCTTCTGTAGAGGCAGGAGGAAGCTCCGTAAAAGCAAAATCTAGCCCCTGAATTGCAATGCGATCAACACACAACTTAGGATCGAGTAAACAACGAGGATTAATAGCCAATACCAGTTTTTCCACTTTGGTATCGACATGGAGGCTATCATCTTTGAATTGAACATTATTGAGCGTAAAGCTCGGGAATAAAGCACCTTTTGTGCTCCCCACTTTAAGTTGTGGAAGAGCTTTTTCAGCCCCCCACAACACAGTGTTTAAGCCAGGGTTTGTAAACAATACAAAACCTAACAGGGCTATTAACAACAGCAAAATGGACGTCAGTGAAATCGACGTCCATTTTATGCACTTGCCCATCACTTTGATCATAACTCTGGTCCTAAACTAAAGTGCAATTGGAACTCATCACCTTTCTTCGCATCTAGACCCCATGCAAAGTCGAGGCTGACTGGCCCAACAGGCGACGCCCAGCGTACACCAACGCCAGTACCATGTTTCCACTCTGGTTTGTCGTTGAACGCATCACCAATATCGTAGAAGGCTGCGCCCCACCAATTTCCAACGAGACGGTATTGATATTCAACCGAGCTGGTTGCGATGAACTTAGCACCGGTTAATGCACCACTTTCATCTCGAGGAGAGATCGATTCGTAGCCGTAACCGCGGATACTGTTGTCACCACCGGCGAAGAATCTTAGTGAGGGAGACAGTTTCTCAAATTCATCAGCAAAGTTACCACCAAACTGCAGACGCGTTAGGCCACGGTGGTTGTTACCGATACTTCTGATCCAAGCCGTCTGTCCTTGAAAACGTACCACTTTGGTTTCAGACAGTAAGGTGTCATCAGCTGCCTCAACCATAATGGTTTGTTTATCGCCCCACATAGGCATCGAACCACCACGCGTTCGCGTTCGAGAGAAAGAGATACCCGGCAACACGAATTGCGCTAAATCATCCTGCAAACCTTGCTCATAGTTTTCAACCAAGTATCGAATGAAGACAGTACGCTGCCAGCCATTATCAAGGCGCCAATATCTCTCTAGCGCTAAGTTAGATTCCAAACTCTTGGTATCACGGTTATCTAGGTTCTTCATCCCATACTTAACTTGGTAATAATCATTAAGCACATCATCTAATGGGATTTTATAAGTCGCAGTAATCGTCTGCTCAGGTTTGGATATCGACAAACTACTATTAAAGCTATGACCAAGTTCGTTAACCCAAGGTTTCTTCCATTTGAGCGTACCTTTAACACCAAGGTCAGTAGAAACACCAATACCCGTTTCAATCTGGTTACGAGCTTGAGGAGCAAGGCTAACCTTCATCGGAATTTCTCTACCTTCACCTAACTGGCTCAAATCAGGCTCAACAAAAACCGAAGAGAACCAATCGGTATTGGATAAGTTCTGGTTGTACTCACCCACTTTAGTAATCGAATAAGGTTCACCATCTTCAAAAGTCTTGAGAGATTGAACCTTGTCGTCCTCGATTTGGCTTCCGGCCACTGTGGTTTTGCCGAAGTGATAACGAATACCACTGTTGTAATGAAGGCGGACATAAGCACGATTCAGTTCAGGCGCAACCTCTAGCTTGCTAACCTCATATGTACCATCGAAGTAACCTTTAGCTAGACCGAGATTACGTATCGAAGACTTCAAAGAATCGTAATTACCATGATTCAAAATCATACCTTTAGAGAGCTTACTCTTGGCAATTAAGGCTAAAAAGTCTGGATCATCTTTGGCTTCACCGCTCAGTACGATGTCTGATTCATAGATACGAACAGGCTCTCCCTGCTCAACCGTCACCGTGAGCTCAGTTTCATCTTCAGAGTGGGAAAAAGTAATGGTGGGTTGGTAATAACCTAACGCATTGAGGGCTTCTTTAATCATAGACTCCAAGCGAGACTGGAATCTTAGTGATACCGCATACTCTTCTTCAGGCACAGCACTCAGATAAGCATCTACGTTATCTTCAAGCGCTCCATCAAGCCCTTTAATTTCAAGGGAAACGTCAGCAAAAGCGAGCGTCGATGACAATAGAGTGCCAATCAGAACTGGTAAAGTTTTTCTTATCATGCTTAATTGGTGAAGAAGTTATCAATACGTTAATAATCAAAAAGAAATAATACCGCTAAAAAGGCATTGAGTCTGTAAGTAATCCTGCAATAACACGGTCTAATTTAAAGACTTATTTAATATGAACCAAGCGTTAATACGCCCACAGTTCACAAAAGCCAACGTGGTCAACGTATGCGAAAAGGAATATGACATGCTAAACAAACAACAACTGGTTTCCGCAGCCACCGCATTACCGGGAAATGCTGCTCCAATTCAAATCACTGAGCGCCATTACGTTAATCAAACTGACTTGCTGGCTGCCCCTGTGGGCTCCCAACAACAAGTGTTGTTAGGCATGGGATGTTTCTGGGGAGCTGAACGTCTGTTTTGGCAATTAGACGGTGTGGTATCTACATCAGTGGGCTACGCAGGCGGCTACACAGTGAATCCAACCTATGAACAAGTATGTACCGGACAAACTGGCCATACAGAAGTCGTTCGTGTCATTTTTGATAGCGAGCAAACTTCTCTAGCACAAATACTTGAGACATTCTGGGAGCGTCATGACCCAACTCAGGGCATGCGCCAAGGTAATGATTTAGGCACACAATACCGCTCTGCTATCTACACCTTTAGTGAAGAACAACAGACCATTGCTGAACAATCTCGACAAAATTATCAAAGAGCGATTACTGCCTCTTTAGGCAATGAGATTACGACAGAAGTTCTACCTGCTGGGAAATATTTTTTCGCGGAAACCTATCACCAACAGTACTTAGCTAAGAACCCTAATGGTTACTGTGGGTTAGGCGGAACTGGTGTTTGTTTCCCTCCGCAATAACGCATAGCGAGAGACGAAATTCAGAATAATCAAAACTAAAAAAGGGCTTTCGTTAGGAAGCCCTTTTTACGTTTAATCGTTCAAGGTGAGAGCGATTTACAAAAATCAATTACACCGGAAGCGCTGCAATTTTGCCGTTCACTTCTTTAAAAATGGTGAGCTTTTGTTTATCTGAAACTTCAGGAAGCAGTACTTTGCCTTGGTCGAAGCGAAACTCTCCAACACCCTCAATAGCAAACTGACCTTTGAATAGGACTTTAACGAAACGCGCCACCTGATGTGGGCGGTAAGTAGAAAATTTTCTTAACATATTACAACCTCAATTCCATTTGAGTACTACAGCCACGTACCTGAACACTGGCGAGTTCGAAGCACATTTAATCGCTAATTCCTTTAGCAAACAGCAAGATAATCTGTTGTTTATCTTGATATTGTTGCATTATACCTTTTGGTAACAAGCCTGCAACTTATTTCTACATCGTACGATAAAAAAGTTAAAGAGGCATTTTTCAAATTTCATATTATACTTCCAATGCAAACCAACAAGCGGAACAAAAATATAATGAAAAACAAAACTCTACTGGCTTTATTAGCCGCAGCCTCTCCACTCTTCGCCAATGCTCACAACTTATCTGTAGGTTCAACTCTGCCTGCCGTTGATGTTAGCAACTATGGTGAAATCGTTCTAAAAGACGGAGCTACAGAATATCAAGCTTGGGCAACCAAGGATCTTCTGGGTAAAGTTCGTGTCGTTCAAGCTATCGCAGGCCGCAGCAGCTCTAAAGAGCTTAATGCACCACTGATGGCTGCGATTACAGCATCGAAGTTTTCTGAAGACAGCTACCAAACCACGACCATTATCAACCAAGATGATGCAATTTGGGGCACAGGCTCTTTTGTAAAATCATCAGCTGAAAGCAGCAAAGAAGAATTTCCATGGTCTTCTATGGTTCTTGATGAAAGTGGCACCGTTGCTTCATCATGGGCTCTAAAAGAAGAAAGCTCAGCGATTATCGTGCAAGACAAACAAGGTAAAATCTTGTTTGTAAAGGAAGGCGCACTTAATGAATCAGAGGTAACGCAAGTTATTGAATTGATTAAAGCCAGCCTTTAATCAGATATTCGCGTCTTTTTAGAGACCTTATCAAAGGATATTGTTATATTGTAACAGTATCCTTTTTTAATTCTGTGGTTAATCATCCTCATGTGGTACAACACACCTAACAATGTGAAATGCAAATCAGGCTTCTTGCTTGGGCTTATGCTCATGCTAAGCGTGTTAGCAGCAACACATATGGTGGATATAGCCCCAGAGCATCATACATCACATCATTGTGAACTGTTTTCAATAAACCAGCTCATTACCTCGCACTCTCTGCCACAAATTCCAGAACTCAATTCAGAATTTACAGCCGCTCCCACAGAGTCAGTAACCACGCTACAACGGCTCTACTTTGCCTATTTGGCGCGTTCTCCTCCTGTCAATATCGCTTAATTACCACTACTTTTTAATTAACTTTTATTCAGGAAAAAAACATGAAACCTTCTATTTTAGCCGTTGTTATCGGTATGACTGTCTCTACTACTGCTCTAGCTAATGAGGAGTTCCGTTCTCACGGTGCGCACGTACATGGCCAAGTTGAAGTAAACATCGCTCAAGATGGGCAAGAACTGCTTGTTGAAGTAACAGCGCCAGGTGCCGATGTGGTTGGCTTTGAGCACGCTCCAGAAACAGCAGAGCAAAAGAAAGTATTTGAGCAAGCTATTGCGCAGCTGAACAAGCCAGACGAGCTATTTAGCTTTAACAACGCGAACTGTACGCTGAAATTTAAATTAGTGTCGAACACGTTAGAAGGCGATCATGATGAGCATGAAGGCCATGACCACGCTGAACACGATCATCACGACCACGAAGGCCACGACCATGCAGAACATGATCATGACGACCACAAAGGCCATGACCATGCTGAGCACGATCATGACGACCATAAGGGCCATGACCATGCAGAACATGATCATGACGACCACGAAGGTCACGACCACCACGATCATGAAGGTCATGACCACTCTGAAGGTGGCCACGGTGAGTTCACTGTTGAGTACCACTACCAATGTTCAGATGTAGCTAAGCTAGACACAGTTAGCACTCAGTGGTTCTCGAAGTTCAGCAACACCGAAAAAATGACGGTGAACCTACTAACAGATACAGCTCAAGTACAAGAAGTACTTAACGCAGAGCGTATTAGCTTTCGATTCTAATCACTCCTAGATCGGATTAAACGTAAAATAAACAGCCAAGTAAATGCCTACTTACTTGGCTGTTCAAATCGGTGTGCTATGGGAATTTATGTCACTAACTGCTGTCCAGTAGATACACCGCTTTAATTATTGGAGCTAGCATGTCTTTTGACAGTTCATCACTTGTGGTCAAACTCGAAAATATCAGCTTTCGTTGGAAACCAGAATTACCCCCAACTCTAGAGATCCCTTCTCTGCATATCCAAGCCCAAGAACACCTCTTCATAAAAGGGCCAAGTGGCTGTGGCAAGTCAACACTGTTAGGGTTATTGACTGGCATAAACCAGGCAGAGCAAGGCGAAGTCTCTATTCTAGGTCAAGATTTGACTCAGCTAACACCTCGCCAAAGAGACACCTTTCGAGCCGATCACATTGGTTATATTTTCCAACAATTTAACCTTCTTCCTTATTTATCAGTGATCGATAACGTCACGCTTCCTTGCCAATTCTCGAAAACACGTAAGCAGCAAGTCACTGATAGTAAAAACAGTTTGCAAGAAACAGCTCAAGAACTACTGCTCCGATTGAAGCTACCCCAAGCTTTAATGGATAAGCCAGTGACTGAGCTCAGTATTGGCCAGCAACAGCGTGTTGCCGCTGCCCGTGCTCTTATGGGGCAACCTAAAATCATCATTGCAGATGAACCTACTTCAGCACTCGATCATGACAACCGAGAAGCTTTTATCGAGCTATTGCTAGAGCAAGCCAATCAAGCGGGCTCAACCCTAATCTTTGTCAGCCATGACCCAACACTCGAAAAACTGTTCACTCGAACCATAGATCTAAAAACCGTTAACCAAGCTAAGGTTGTCGTATGAAAGTAATTACTCACTTAGCCCTAAAAAGCGTTCTCAATCGTAAGGCCACGGCTATCCTCACCATTCTGACTGTGGCAGTGTCAGTTATTCTATTACTTGGTGTAGAACGTGTTAGAACCGAAGCCAAGAGCAGCTTTGCCAATACCATCTCAGGCACTGACCTTATCGTTGGTGGTCGCTCAGGTCAGGTAAACCTTCTGCTCTACTCTGTATTTAGAATCGGTAATGCGACTAACAATATCGACTGGAAAAGCTATCAAGAATTTAGCCAGCACAAAGCCGTAAAGTGGGCGATCCCTATTTCATTGGGTGATTCTCATAAAGGTTTCCGTGTGATGGGTACTAACCATAGCTACTTTGAAAACTACCGCTATGGAAGTAAGCAACCACTTACTTTCCAGCGAGGTAAAGAGTTTAATGAGCTATTTGATGTAGTGATTGGTGCCGATGTCGCGAAAAAGTTAGATTACAAGATTGGCGATCAAATCATTCTTGCACACGGTATCAGTGATGTGGCGTTCAGCCGACACGATAACCTACCCTTCAAGATTGTTGGAATACTCGCACCAACAGGGACGCCAGTAGATAAAACCGTGCATGTATCGTTAGAAGCGATCGAAGCGATTCACGTTGGTTGGGAGTCGGGTGCCAACCTAGGGCATACCCCAGATGCCGAAACCTTGAAAACCTACGATTTCCAACCTCAGCAAATCACAGCAATGATGCTTGGACTGAAATCGAAGATTCAAACCTTCGCCCTGCAAAGAGAAATCAATAACTACCGCCAAGAGCCTTTGAGCGCAATCATGCCAGGTATCGCTCTACATGAATTATGGGGCATGATGTCTGTAGCAGAGCAAGCGCTGTTAATTGTATCAGGGTTTGTGGTTGTTGCTGGTTTACTGGGGATGCTCAGCAGCCTACTGACTAGCTTACAAGAGCGACGTCGTGAGATGGCTATTCTGCGTGCGATGGGCGCAAGGCCTCGCCATGTGTTTGGTCTATTGATTAGTGAAGCCAGTGCCCTGACCTTCTTAGGCATCACATTGGGCGTTGCAGTATTGTTTGCTCTGATCGCAGTAGTTGCTCCTATTGTGCAACAAAGTTATGGTATCAACATCTCGATATCTGCAATCACACCGCATGAGTGGAAACTACTTATGCTGGTACAAATTGCCGGAATCATTATCGGCTTTATTCCCGCTTTCAGGGCTTACCGTCAGTCATTGTCTGATGGCATGACAATTCGAATCTAAATAGGAAACTACGATGCAACGCAAATTCCTACTGATATTTGGGCTACTTATGTTCCCATTTATGAGTACAGCTCACGCTGAAACACCTCAGAATGAGGAATCAGTATTAACACTCGAATGGATTGATTTAATTCCAGAATCAGAGCGTGCTCAACTTGATTCGTTTGGCATGCCAATGGTTGACCATAACAGCACGGAGAAACCTCAACAGTCGACTCTGGGCGCAGTTCGCCCCGAGCTAAACGGCAGTAAGGTAAAGATTCCCGGCTTTGTGATTCCATTGGAAGGCGATGAGAGTATGATCACTGAGTTTCTGTTAGTGCCGTACTTTGGTGCATGTATCCACGTGCCACCACCGCCACCAAACCAAATCATCTACGTTAAGTTTCCTAAGGGAGCGCCAATACAGCAATTGTGGGATGTTATCTATTTGGTAGGTACGCTGAAAACAGAATCGATCAGTCACGATCTAGCGCAAACGGGCTATCTGATTGAAGGGACTGCGATAGAAGAATACGACGACATGTAGTCGTTGGGAGGGTGGCTCAGCAATGAGCCGCCGTCACTGAATAAACAAAATTATTCAATAACAGTTTAATAACGATATTGTTCCTCTAAATTACGCAATGTAATTAGATAAATAAGCTAGCACACCCACATAAGTCGCGAGTAATAAACCTATACCAAGCTGCTTTTTCAGCTTGTTATCATTGACTTGATTCATAACTCCTCCTTGATAATTACAACAAATTTAACATTTTATTATCATTATCAAAAGTAAAATTTTGTTGAAGTCTTCAACTCTGCACGCAAAATCTAGCCACCAATAAGATAAAGAGTTACATTTTAGACAGTTAAGTCGTTTCCTAACGGTACTCTTATGTCAGAAACCAAACAGCCAGTGATCATTGAGCATGCTAGCGATACACAGCATAAGCATGAGAAAAAGCCTCATATTGCCGATAGTGCTAGTCGAATGCTGCACATTGCCCAAAGCTTCGGTTTAGACTCCTTAATTAGCCACAGTGAAAAAGCGAGCGATAAAGCCGCCAGCACTCTGATTGAGCGAGCGCTATTGCGAGAGAAAAAACGCAAGGAGCTGCGCCAGAAGAACTTAGAGCAGATCCTGAAGCTAGCTCACTCTTCTTGTAAAGATGAAGCCGCTGGCGACCCAGATCAGGACTGGTTATATCGCTTTTTCGATATGGCACAAGAGATCCACAATACGTCGATGCAAAGGCTCTGGGCTCAGGTACTGAAAAGAGAGGTCACCAACCCAGGTTCAACCTCGATGAAGGCGCTACAAATCCTAAAAGATATGACACCAAAGGAAGCACTAACCTTACAAAGAGCTGCTTCACTGGGTTGTAGCTTTGGTAGCGACAACAGTAAAAAGCTATTGCTTGGTTTTAAGTCTCACGCAGGTCTGTTTAGTTTTGGTAAAAGAGACACTACCAACACCATTAACCTTGGTGGGCATAACCTTCCCTACTCTAGCCTTCTCCACTTGATTGAACTTGGCATTATTCTGGGCACAGAATTAGAATCTGGAGAGATCGACTTCGACCCAGCATTACATCTAACGTATCAAGGTAAGAGCATGTCACTGGCGCCGCTATCAAAAGGCGTTAAGTTGGTGTACTACCGATTCAGCCCTACTGGTAATGAGCTATGTGCGCTACTAGGCAATAAACCTAACATGCCTTATTACGACCAATTGATTGCCCTATTGAGCCAGAAATTCACGGTACAAACCGAAGTGAAAAGCAGTGTGAATTACACCGTCTAGATAATAGAGTCTAGGAAGTAGACGGTGTAAAAATTGAAAAGCATTGAGAAGAATGAAGATAATCTAGAGGATAGGTTTCTTGTCTCGGTAGAGTAAGGCTGCACTGCTTTTAGCGGACATGCGCAGCCTTAGTCATACCAGCGGTCTCAATTAGCTAAAATGTTACGCTTCTCTAACGCATCAATACACAGCTCGACCAATTCATCGATCGTCTTCTCTCCTGCAGGTAGATCGATCTCAGGGTTCTGTGGCGCTTCGTAAGTCGAGCTAATTCCGGTGAAATTAGGAATCTCTCCCGCACGTGCTTTCTTATACAAACCTTTAGGGTCACGCTGCTCGCAAACCTCTAATGGCGTATTCACAAACACTTCAAGAAACTCTCCTTCAGGCAGTAAGTCGCGTACCAGTTGTCTTTCCGCTTGGTGAGGAGAAATAAACGCAGACAGTACAATCAAACCAGCATCTGCCATCAATTTAGCTAACTCACCGATACGACGAATATTCTCTCGGCGATCTTGTTCAGAAAAGCCAAGGTCACTACACAAGCCATGACGGACATTATCTCCATCCAGCAAATAGGTATGGTAACCGAGCTGCGCTAAGCGGTTCTCTAGCGCACCTGCCACTGTCGACTTACCAGAACCAGACAGCCCAGTGAACCAAAGTACAGCTGGCTTTTGTGATTTCAGATCCGCGCGGAATGCTTTATCAATCGAGTGTTGATGCCACACAACATTCTCATCTTTGTGTTTGAGTACTGCGGTCATAAATAGTCCTTTAAATAAACAGCATTAAAATGGGAAAAAGTAAGGAATTAGGGTGAGTACCAAGCCCGAATAAACAATCGAGATTGGGATACCGATGCGCAGATAATCTGTGAGGTGATAATTACCTACGCTATAAACAAGTAAGTTAGTCTGGTAGCCGTATGGCGAAATGAAGCTGGCACTCGCACCAAACAATACAGCCATGATGAATGGCATTGGGTCGACGCCATAGCCTACCGCCATGCTGTAGCCGATCGGGAACGAGAGCGCCGCAGCAGCGTTATTGGTGACTAACTCTGTCAAAATCAGAGTCATCAGATAAGTCGCGGCCAAGGCACCAAATACGCCCCAGCCATTAAATGCCTCAATGAACATCTGCCCCATACGTTCAGACAAACCCGATGAAATCATCAGCTGAGCAATAGAGAGTGCAGAGCCAACAATCACAACGATATCAACAGGAAAGCGGCGGCGAAGCTCACTCAGCTGCACGATGCCAAATGCCACCAGCAATAATAAAAAACCAGCTAAGCCTTTAATTATCGGCACTATATCAAGCAGTGCTAAACCAATCACGCTGGTGAAGCCGAGTAGTACAAGTGCCGATTTATCGGCATCAAGCTTGGCACTTGAATCCAAATCATTCATCAACACAAACTCTTTGTTGTGTTGTTGTCGCTGCTCTTCAAAGCGTTTGCCAGGCACCAGAATCAAGGTATCGCCGGCCGTCAGCGTGATGTTACCCAAGCCACCTTCAAGGCGTTCATGACCGCGACGAATCGCCACCACCACCGCATCAAAGCGGTCTCGGAACTGGCTGGTTTTCAGTGTTTTATTACAAAAGCTTGCCGATGAGCTCACCACTACTTCAACAAAGCTCTGACCGTTGAGGTGATGTTGACCAAACAGAGTTAGCCCTTGGATTTCTTGCAGCGTCGCGACACTCTCTACATCACCACAAAACAGCAGTCTATCACGAGCCTGCAATACAAAATCAGGGTCAATTGAGGCGGTGGTTTTACCATCACGAATCACTTCCGCTAAGAACAACTTTCGCAGTGCTCTTAGGTTATTCTCACTCACACTGCGACCAACCAACGGAGAGCCTGGTTCTACTCTAGCTTCTAAGAAGTAAGGCAGATCATCTTGCGATCCATCATCGTAGCTTGGTAGGAAGTAACTCAGAGGAATAAGGATCAACACCCCACCCGCTAATACCGCTAAACCGATCAAAGTTGGTGTGAAAAAGTTTAGACTCGGCAATCCTGCATCTTCAACAAAGCTATTGATGATCAAGTTGGTTGAGGTGCCGATCAATGTCAGTGTTCCACCAAGAATAGCGGCGTATGACAATGGAATAAGGAGTTTGGATGGCGCGTGTTGTTGGTTACGTTTGATCGCACCGATCAAAGAAACCACCACTGCCGTGTTATTGGTAAAAGAAGAAAGCAAGGCTGTGGAAATACCCAACTTTGCCACCACTGTGCCCAACCGTCCTTCAGAGATATTGCGGCTAACCCAGCTAATTAAGCGAGTTTTTTCCAACGCACTTGATGCCAAGATCAGGAGAATTAGAGTCAGTAGTGAGGAGTTAGTAAAATTGTTGGCTACGCTCGATAGGTCGATCATCCCCCCCATAAAAGCAATGAACGCCGCGCCAGCAAAGATAAAGCTTGGCTTAATACGGGTAACGAGCAGGCAAGTAATGATGCCGAGCAAAATCGCTAATACAAATCCTTGTTGCCACATATACCCGTCCTTTGTGGCGGAAACTATCGATTTCCGCCTGATTCAATAAGCTGCTACTTAACCGTTTATGACTTAAGTAGTTGGCTTAAATCTTTGGCATCCCAATGAGGGAAGTGCTTGCGAACCAATGCATTAAACTCAAGTTCAAATGCAGAGAAGTTACCGACTTGCTGTTCAACAGAGTCCAAACGGTCTCGAATCAAACCCGCGCCAACTGTCACGTTAGTTAGACGGTCAATAACGATGAAGCCACCGGTATCGGCACTTTCACGGTATTTATCCAGCGCGACTGTCTCGTTCAGTGACCACTCACACAAGCCAATACCATTCAGTGGTAACTCTTCAACCTCATGCGTCGACAGGTTGTTGATGTCGTATTGATGGCGAACAGTTTCCACCTGACCAACGGTTTTCTTGCCTGCGATCTTGATGTCGTAAGCTTTACCCGGTTGCAGTGGTTGCTCAGTCATCCACACAATATCTGCCAATACGTGGTTAGTAGATTCAATCTGAGCGTTTTCTAGCACAATCAAATCACCACGACTGATATCGATTTCATCTTCAAGAGTCAGTGTTACCGCCAAGCCCGCTTGCGCCGTCTCCAAATCTCCATCAAAGGTTACGATACGAGCAACCTTAGAAGTTTTTCCCGATGGTAGCGCCTTGATTTCATCACCGACTCTCACACGACCAGAAGCCACTGTCCCAGCAAAGCCGCGGAAGTCTAAGTTAGGACGATTCACATACTGCACTGGGAAACGGAACTCACCCACAGAACGTTTTTGGTCAATATCAACGTTCTCTAACACTTCCAGTAGAGACGGGCCTTCGAACCATTCTAGCTCTTTACTTGGTGCCGCAACGTTGATGCCTTCAAGCGCCGAAACCGGCAAGATCTGAATGTTCGTTTCACCTTCTAGGTTTTCTGCAAACTCTAGGTATTCATCGCGAATCTCTTCAAAACGATCTTGGGAATAGTCCACGAGATCCATCTTGTTCACTGCAACGATGAAATGCTTCAAACCAAGCAAGTTAGATATAAACGAGTGACGACGCGTTTGATCCAGAACGCCCTTACGAGCATCAATCAAGATCACTGCCAGATCACAAGTTGAAGCGCCTGTTGCCATGTTGCGCGTGTACTGCTCATGCCCTGGGGTATCAGCAATAATGAATTTACGTTTTTGTGTCGAGAAGTAGCGGTAAGCAACGTCAATGGTGATGCCTTGCTCACGCTCAGCCTGCAAGCCATCAACAAGCAGTGCTAAATCAGGCTTCTCACCTGTGGTACCCACTCGTTGGCTATCCGAGTGAACCGCAGCTAGCTGATCTTCATAAATCTGTTTTGTATCATGGAGTAAGCGACCGATTAACGTACTTTTACCGTCATCTACCGAGCCACAAGTTAAGAATCTAAGCATAGATTTATGCTGATGCTGACTCAGATAACCTTCAATCCCTAGTTCAGCCAATTCGGCTTCTACTGCACTATTCATTTTTCTTTCCTTAGATTCTTAGAAATAACCTTGGCGCTTTTTCAGCTCCATTGAGCCAGACTGATCATGGTCAATCGCTCGACCTTGACGCTCACTGGACGTCGCCACCAGCATCTCTTCAATAATGCCTGTTAGCGTATTCGCCTCAGATTCAACCGCTCCGGTTAGTGGGTAACAGCCTAAAGTACGAAAACGAACGCTTTTCTCTTCAATCACTTCACCTTCTTGCAGTTCCATACGGTCATCATCCACCATGATCAGCATCCCATCACGCTCAACCACCGGACGCTTATCTGAAAGGTAAAGTGGAACAATATCGATGCTCTCTAGATAGATGTATTGCCAGATATCTAACTCAGTCCAGTTTGATAGAGGGAACACGCGAATGCTCTCGCCCTTATTAACTTGACCGTTATAGGTATGCCACAGCTCTGGACGCTGGTTCTTTGGATCCCACGTGTGGTTCTTATCGCGGAAAGAGTAAACGCGTTCTTTCGCTCGAGATTTTTCTTCATCACGACGAGCACCACCAAAGGCTGCATCGAACCCATACTTGTTTAACGCCTGCTTAAGGCCCTGAGTTTTCATGATGTCTGTATGCTTAGAAGAGCCATGCACAAATGGACTACATCCCATTGCTAGACCTTCAGGGTTCTTATGTACCAAAAGGTCAAAACCGTACTTTTCTGCAGTGCGGTCACGGAACTCAATCATCTCGCGGAATTTCCAGTCTGTATCAACGTGTAACAGCGGGAATGGAATCTTGCCTGGGTAAAACGCTTTGCGAGCTAAATGAAGCATCACAGAAGAATCTTTACCGATGGAGTACATCATTACTGGGTTATCAAACTCAGCCGCCACTTCACGGATAATATGAATACTTTCCGCTTCTAGCTGTTTTAGGTGGGTTAAACGTTCTTGGTCCATTTCAGTGCTTCCTTTAAGGCTCGCGTTACGAGCAATTCATTACTTGGTCTCACCAAGCAAGGGATTTAGCTCATCCACTTAGTGAATGGGAGTATTGGCACTAGAAGAAAACAGAAGCTTCGATTGAGCTATCCTTGCTATTCATCTGCCTGATACGTCCTTGATATAGGCATTATGACGAGCCGCTCATATTACTGGAAATTCTAAAATTTCATTTTTTATTCGAAAAGCTGATAAGGAGTGTAATAAATAGATAAGCAAGTGAAATGAATGAACTAATCTTATCGATACCATTTGTACATAGATCGACCAGGTTTGGGAGGCATCTTGCAGAACACCATAAAGTAATCGATCTAAGTCACGAATTCACATTCGTTGTAATCATTGTTTCATTCTGTTTTGTTACATTACGCAACGAATTTTCTACCATCCACTTTGGAGCTACAAAATGAAAGTTGCAATGAAACCTTTATCATTGGCTGTACTTGCGGGTCTTGGTCTGACACTCGCAGGCTGCACAACAACACCAGATACCGATGAAGTGATTAAACTACGTGTCGTAGAGACGACTGACATCCATACTAACCTAATGGATTACGACTACTACAAAGACAAGCCATCACAAAAAATTGGCTTAGCACGTACTGCAACTCTAGTAAAAGAAGCTCAAAACGAAGTAACAAACAGCGTATTAGTTGATAACGGTGACCTACTGCAAGGTAGCCCAATGGGTGACTACATGGCAGACAAAGGCATCGTTGCCGGTGAAGTTCACCCTGCTTACAAAGCAATGAACCAGCTAAGCTATGATGCAGCGAACATCGGTAACCACGAGTTCAACTACGGCCTAGAGTTCCTAGAAGAGTCTATCAACGACGCTGATTTCCCATACATCAGTGCTAACGTTTACGATGCTGAAACGAAAGAGCACTACTTCACGCCTTACATCATCAAGACGCACACATTCGCAGATACAGCGGGCGTAGAGCACGAGATCAAAGTAGGTTACATCGGCTTTGTTCCACCACAAATCATGACGTGGGATAAGAAGAACCTTGAAGGTAAAGTCATCGCTCGCGACATCGTTGAGACAGCGAACGAGCTAGTACCTCAAATGAAAGCTGAAGGCGCAGACGTTATCGTTGCGATCCCTCACTCTGGTGTATCTCAAGACCCATACAAAGCAGGCGAAGAGAACTCGACGCTTTACCTATCTGAAGTAGAAGGTATCGATGCGATCGCATTTGGTCACTCTCACGCCGTATTCCCAGGTAAAGGCTTCGACAACATCCAAGGCGTTGACAACGAAAACGGCACTATGAACGGTGTTGCGGCAGTAATGCCAGGTCGTTGGGGTAGCCACGTAGGTGTTATGGACCTAACACTGGCGCAAAAAGACGGTAAGTGGGAAGTAGTTAAAGGCCAATCTGAAGCTCGCCCTATCTACGACAAGATTGAGAAGAAATCGCTGGCTGCAGCGGATGAAGGCATCGTAACTGCACTAGAAAAAGACCACCAAGGTACTCGTGATTTTGTGAACCAGCCTATTGGTAAAGCAGATGACGTGATGTACAGCTTCCTGTCTCTAGTTCAAGACGATCCAACAGTACAGATCGTTAACCTTGCACAAAAAGATTACGTTGAGCAATTCATCCAAGGCGACCCTGATCTAGACGGTACACCAGTACTTTCTGCAGCGGCACCATTCAAAGCGGGCGGTCGTAAGAATGACCCTGCAAACTTCACTGAAGTTGAATCTGGTCAACTAACCTTCCGTAACGCGGCTGACTTGTACCTTTACCCGAACACGCTAGTTGCGATGAAGGTAACGGGTCACGAAGTAAAAGAGTGGCTTGAGTGTTCTGCTGGTCAGTTCAACCAAATCGATGTGAATTCAACTGCACCACAACAGCTAATTGAGTGGGATAACTTCCGTACTTACAACTTCGATGTTATCGACGGTGTGGATTACCAGATCGACGTAACTCAACCTGCGAAATACGATGCAAACTGTAAAGTGGTTAACCCTGATTCTCAGCGTATTGTTGGCCTAAATTACCAAGGTAAACCAATCGACATGAAGCAAGACTTCCTGATCGCAACCAACAACTACCGTGCTTACAGTGCTAAATTCCCAGGTACAGGTGAAGAGTTCATCGCATTTGATGCACCAGATGAAAACCGTACTGTACTGGCGAACTACATCTCTCGCGTAAGCAAAGAGCAAGGTCAAGTGAGCCCAACAGCTGATAACAACTGGTCATTCGCACCAATCAAAACGGATAAGAAACTAGATATCCGCTTTGAAACGTCACCAAGTGAGAAAGCTGCTCAGTTCATCAAAGATAAAGGTCAATACCCGATGAAACGCGTGGCGACTGATGATGTTGGCTTCGGTGTTTACCAAATCGACCTAACTAAATAGATTACTTAAGTAATCGATAGTTAACCTTCCAAAGGCTGAGTTTCACGACTCAGCCTTTTTTGTTTTTAAAACAACTTAAGCAATTGAATAGCAGATAGATTAGTTCTTAATTTCAAATAATTCGTCACTCTCAAACTGTTTTTCAAATCACAGCCTCTTATCTAATTCCCTCATCGAAACATCACTACGCTTACACCTATCGCTACTCAACCAGATTAAAAAATCCGCCATTCGCTGTAAGTTTTTCTCAGCTCCTCCTGTCTATTTAATTTACTACACTCAATGAATGGTCAAAAACCATTCATCTATAGGATAAATAGGGACATTTGATGAGTACCGCCGAGAGCATTCAAGCATGGTTACATTCAGGAGAAGAGTCGCTGCTATGGCTAATGCTTGGCATCATCGCGCTTTCTTACCTGCTTGAAGATCTAGCGATTGTGACCGCTGCTGGTTTGGCGACTCAAACACTCATCCCACCTCAATACGCACTGCTTGCGATTTTCATCGGCATTGCCACTGGTGATCTTGGGCTCTATTACCTTGGGAAGTCAGGGCGTTACTTTCGGGGAGTTCGTTATAAGGCGCTAACCAACCGACACTTTCGCGCACTTCGCACCAAACTACGTAAAAACGCATTCAGTAGCCTTTTTGTGATTCGCTTTATTCCCGGACTGCGCACGGTTGGTTTTACCTTAAGTGGATTTTTCGCTATCCCGCTTCCAACTTTCTTACTGGCTGTAATCAGTGCTACCGCGTTATGGACCGGCGTTGTCTTCTCTGTCATCTACTATTTGGGGACATCAGCCTGGCTGCAAGCCTCTGAATATCAATGGGTCATCATCCCATGTGCCATCGCTTTGCTGCTTGTCGGTAATCGATTAATGAATAAAACCTACTCTCGAGGATTATCATGAGTTCATCGCTAGATATTCGCGTTATTCCCGCACATCAAATCAATGCAGGTATGCCGCTGCTTGAAAAAGATACTGTACGCAGTGTCTCACCTTATGAGTTTCTTCCGACTTGGTTTTTCTATACACCTGTCGTGATTCAGAGCCTGATTCAAGGGTTACGGCACTTTGATTGGGCACTGCCACTCATTGCCAACCCGAGTATCAAACTCAGCGGTATGGTTGGTGAATCAAAACACGAGATATTGAGCCTTGCCGGATCGTCGAGCAAGCGTTGGATCTCTCCATTTATCACTTTAACCAAAACCGATCTCAGTAGTAAGAAGCAAGCTGAAGATGCACGTACAGCACTAGTACAAACGGAGCTTAATTTCCCTATCGTGGCCAAACCGGATCTTGGTTGTCGCGGAGTTGGAGTGAAGCTGATCAACAGCCAAGATCAACTTGAGCAATATATTGAATCCTTCCCAAATCACGCTCGTTTTCTACTGCAAGAAAAAGCGCCATACCAGGCTGAAGCGGGTGTGTTCTATGTTCGTTATCCGAATAAAAAACAGGGTGAGATCATCTCGATCACCCTCAAATATGCACCAATGGTCACTGGCGATGGCACTTCAACACTCAAGCAATTAATAGAAAATAACCCACGAGCCGGACAGCTCAGTCACCTCTATCTGCCGAGGCATGAAGACAAGTTAGAACAAGTGCTTGATGAAGGTGAAGAGTTCCAACTTGCCTTTGCAGGTAGCCATAGCCGTGGGTCTATCTTCCGAGACGGTAATCAATACATCAC
Source organism: Vibrio chagasii (assembly GCA_041879415.1). Classification (NCBI taxonomy): domain Bacteria; kingdom Pseudomonadati; phylum Pseudomonadota; class Gammaproteobacteria; order Vibrionales; family Vibrionaceae; genus Vibrio; species Vibrio chagasii. Next base: position 65,626 of record CP090853.1, read on the forward strand.
TCAGGCTTTAACCGAACGTTTAGATGAGATATTCGACGACTTCGACGGTTTTCATTTTGGTCGACTAGACGTCAAGTTCAAAGACATCCATAGCCTAATGCGAGGCGCAGATTTTACGATTCTTGAAGTCAATGGCGCGAGCAGCGAGGCCGGACATATCTGGGATCGTAATACACCGCTGCGAGAGATTTTTTCTACGCTACTTCAACAATACCGCATTCTTTTTGACATAGGTGCTCAGCAGAAACAACGAGGCCACCAGCCTCCATCTTTCAAGAGCCTGTTTAACGCATGGCAAGAAGAACGACGCCTAGTTCAACAATATCCAACCACCGACTAACTTTGTACGAGGAACATGCATGAACCCGATAGCCCAGCCGAGCGCCTTTGCCGCTGTCTCTCCTAGTATCAAGGGAGCGGTAGAGATACTGAATCAAGGCCTAGAGTTTCTGACAGCAATTTCTGATAGTGATTATCTAACGAGTGCTAAGCCACACGTCACTAGCTCTATTGGTGAACATACTCGCCATACGCTGGATCTTTTTCACGCTTTGATTTTGAAAGAGGATGCGTCCATTGATTACAACACTCGCCGTCGTGGTCACCCAGTCGAATACGATAGATCGATGGCAATCAAAGAGATCCACTACGTGATCAACTGGCTGGAGCGACTAGAACATCATGATCTAGAAGCACCTATCACGATCCAAACTGAGGTTTCGATGGATACTCAAGTGTTTGCTAGCCTGCCTTCAACACTAGAAAGGGAGATAACCTTTGCAGCGCTGCACGCTAATCATCATTACGCGATGATCAAAGTGATCACCACCTTCCTTGATGTTGAAACCTGTAACACCTTTGGTTATGCCCCAACCACTAGCAGCTATCTGAGGGAGCAATAATCATGTGTTCAGTATCTTGGTTGCTTGAAGAAAATGGCTATCAGGTCTTTTTTAATCGTGATGAACAAAAGACCCGAGCATTGGCCATGCCCCCTAAACAATACCAGGTTAACGGTGTCGATATCATCATGCCACTCGACCCAACGGGCGGTGGTAGCTGGATCAGCATTAACGAGTTTGGGCTTTCACTATGTCTACTCAATAACTATCAAGGCATGGTTCCAGTTGGCCCATTGGTCAGCCGTGGTTTATTACTGAAGAACCTATCCTCGAGTCGTAAGGTTAGTCAGCTTTCTGAGGCTTTTAATAGGCTCAACCTACACTCGTTTGCCCCATTTACCCTACTGGCTTTTGCTCCAAATCTAACGCAGCACAATGGTGTGGTGATTGCCTATATGTGGGACGGCATCCAACAGAAAATAATGGAAACCGACTCACCACTATTCTCATCCGGTGTTGATTTAGAACGAGTACAAGCCTACCGACAAGCCCAATACGATCAACTCGTTGCAACAGAGAAAAGTCAGCAAAACTTACTTAAGTTCCACTCTCACCATCACAGTGAACAGCCCCATTTAGCAACCTGTATGCATCGTGAAGACTCGCACACAGTCAGTTTTACCCATTTACGTAATCTGCATGGTCATGCCTCGATGTTTTATGCACCCGGCTCACCTTGCGAACCAATCAAACCACGCCAGATAAATCAGCAGCGTTTTACCTTCGATTTATCACCAGCAATCAATCTATAGATGGAGTCCATCATGAGAAAACTAATCACCATGGTCATGCTACTTGTTAGCCCGTACGTATTTGCCGCCGATGAAATCTATACCGGCTTCTTTAGCAGCAAGGCACTCGATGGCTACGATACCGTGGCTTATTTCACCTCAGGCAAGCCTGTTAAAGGCAGTAAACAATTCAGCACTGAATACAAAGGTGCGGATTGGTATTTTTCTTCTGAAAAGAATCTGACTTTATTTGTTAATAATCCTGAAAAATATGCCCCTCAATATGGTGGTTATTGCGCATGGGCCGTTTCTGCCAAAAACGACTTTGCACCAGGTGACCCACAATATTGGACCATAGTGGATGACAAACTTTACCTGAACTACGACCAAGAGATTCAAGAGACTTGGGAGAAAGACCGTGCACAGCACATTCAACAAGCCGATAAAGCTTGGCCGAAGCTGATTAAGTAAGGGAATAGCCATGACATTCACTCCAGCTAAACATCTTCCGGCAGCATTTATCGCTTTTGTGTTCATTCAGTCGCTGTTTTTTAAATTCACCGGCTCATACGAGACAGAACATATCTTTGGCACGCTCGCGACATGGTCAGGCTTAAGCTGGTTCGGTTCGTTTGGCGGCTATTTGATAGGCATCGCTGAATTGATTGCAGCCATTCTACTGTTCACTCGCTGGCATGGCCTGGGTGCCATTATGAGTGTAGGGATCATGAGTGGCGCAATTTTCTTCCACCTGTTTACGCCACTCGGTATTCAAATGCCTGAGTTCAATGCAGCAGGCGAGATAGTCGGTTACGACGGCGGGTTGTTGTTTGGCATGGCATGCCTGGTTTGGTTATGCGGTGCGTTTTTAAGTGTGAAAGATTTCAAGAATCAAGACGGTTTCCTAAATAACTTTAGTCAATAAGGTAGCTTCATTATGATTGATAGTCCTTTTCGTTTACCACGTTACACGCCTTTTGGTTTGGGTGAGTCTGTTGTCGAGTGGGCAACTGGGCTATCTAAGCTAGACCGACTCTATCAAGATCGACAAGATAAGTTATCTAGTTTTGAATTCATGAATTACACCTTGTCGGCGCTCAATATCGACTACTCCATTGCATCAGGAAGCACGGAAAACATTCCTGAAGAAGGCCCTGTCGTGATTGTAGCGAACCACCCACTCGGCGCGATTGAAGGAGTGATCTTAGCTGATCTCGTAGGATCAGTAAGAAAGGATGTGAAGGTGTTGGCGAATGAGTTACTCAAACGGCTACCTGAACTGGATGATCTTTTCATTGGTGTTGATGTCTTTAATGGTAAAGAGTCGAAAAGGACCAATGCCAAGGCCATCCGAGATGCCAATCATCACCTAGCTGATGGTGGGCTGCTGATCGTGTTCCCAGCCGGAGAAGTATCCAGTTACCGCAAAGGGGCAAAAACACTTACCGACATAGAGTGGAGCAAATCGGTCGCTAAGTTTGTTAAGCGCCATCAAGCAACGACGGTTCCAATTTTTATCAATGGCAAAAACAGTGAGCTGTTCTATCAAGCCGGTCGAGTGCACCCACTATTGAGAACCGCTCTACTCGGGCGTGAACTTCTCAATAAACAGGCGACAACTATCTCTATCTCGATTGGCTCATCGATTCCGTATTCAGAGATAAAATCGTTTGAAAAAGAGATGGATATCGTCAACTATCTAAGGCTCAACACCTATCTTATGAGTCAACAAGATAGCCCGAACACGCAGATCCACGCCCCCTCTTTCGATACCCAAGTGATTGCGCCAATATCACCAGAAGTATTGGCAATAGAGATAGACTCACTACCTCAAGAAACGATGCTACTCGAACAAGGTGACTTCGAGGTCTACTGTACGCCAAGCCAATCTATTCCCAATTTAATGCGCGAAATTGGTCGAGTCAGAGAAGAGAGCTTTCGAGAAGTCGGTGAAGGTAGCGGGCTTGCTTGTGACTTGGATGAGTATGACCTTTACTACCATCAACTGTTTGTGTGGAACAAAGCTAAGGCCGAATTAGTCGGTGCTTATCGACTGGGTATGGTCGACAAGCTAATTACCGAACACGGATTAGACCAACTCTATTCCCGTAGCCTGTTCAACTACAATCAAGAGTTCATCGATACCCTAGATAACAGTATTGAACTTGGTCGCTCTGTAGTGAGTAAACCTTATCAAAAGAGCCTCAATTCACTGTTACTGCTATGGAAAGGTATTGCGACTTTTGTCTCTCGACACCCTCAATATACTCACCTCTTTGGCCCGGTCAGTATCAGTAATGATTACAGCCACAATGCGCGCCTGTTGATCGCGACTACCTTATCGATTCACCATTATGATGAAGAAAAGGCGAGTCTGGTTTCTCCTTCGTCACCGCTCAATACCAGCAGTCATGTGTTCTGGCAAAATCACCTATTGTCTTCACTAGCAAGTGTGCCTCTACTATCCAAAGTGTTAGCTCGTATGGAGCAAGGAAAAGGATTACCGGTACTACTGCGCCAGTATCTTGGGATGAATGGCAAGCTAGTGTGCTTTAACGTCGACCCATCGTTTAATGATGCGCTAGATGGCTTGATTGTGGTTAACCTTAAGAAGGTACCATTGAAAACCTTAGGTAAGTACATGGGGCGAGAGCTTGCTCAAGATTACCTAGAGCAGCACACTCAACGCTGATTTAGCCCGAACTGTACCTACACTCAAATAAGTGCGATGATTTCAGCACTTATTTGGGTTAGGTTATTTTCATGCACACCTCTTTTATCGAACAACTGCAAAGCTTCGACTTCTCAGAAAATCAGATTGAATCGCTAGTCGCTGTCGCCAAGCCTCTTGAGCTACCAACCAGACACATCCTTATTAACCAAGGAGAGATGGCAGACTCAATTTACTTCGTGCTTGAGGGCTTATGCCACGCTTGTTACCTCACTAATGAAGGCAAGCAATACAGCAAAGAGTTCTACTGGGAACAAGACTGGATCATCGGCTTTGAGAGCTTGATAAAAAACCAAGCGTCCCCTTACCTACTTGAAACCCTCACTCCTATAACGCTATTAGAACTGCCAATGAAGGCCGTAATCGAGTGGCGTGCCTCTAATAATCCTTTGTATTTAAAGTTGTTAGAAACCCAGCTGATGCACAAGGAAAACAAAGAGCGATTCATGTTGCTCTATACCCCAGAGCAACGTTACCAGCTTTTCTGTGAACACTACCCCGATCTAGAACAACGCCTCAACGACAATCAAATTGCTGCCTACCTAGGAATAACGGCGATAAGTTTGAGTAGAATTAAAGGTCGAATTAACAATAGTTAATGCCAACGGTCAGTGTGCATAGTACATTCAAAGCATCGATAATCTCTGGATGTAAACATGATCACTTGGCACTCTATTCCCTTTTCTGAACTTTCAACACAACAGCTTTATCAACTGCTGCAACTACGAGTCGACGTATTTGTGGTTGAGCAAACCTGCCCTTATCCAGAGCTCGATGGCAAAGACACCCTTGAAGGTGTCCAGCACCTAATGGGCTATGCAGACGGAGAACTCATCGCTTGTGCTCGTTTATTGCCACCTGGCACCACTTATGACAATGCCAGTATTGGCCGAGTGGCCACCAAGCAATCAGCAAGAGGCAACGGTTTAGGGCATAAATTGCTGGTAGAAGCATTAACTCGTTGTGAGGCATTATGGCCGAACACGACCATCGATATTGGTGCGCAAGAGCACCTAGAAAGCTTCTACGCAAGCCATGGATTCAAAACAGTCTCAGATATGTATTTGGAAGATGATATTCCACACGTAGACATGAGATTAGAGAAGTAATGTCGAATATCACTGTCGGTATCCTACTTTTGATTGCGGGAAACCTGTTTGCCTCGCTCTCTGACGTAACTGTGAAGTTACTGAACGGCGAAGTCTCACCTCTTCAGTATATTTTTTTCCGTCAGTTGATATCTCTGTTACTCATTACTCCTTTGTGGCTGCGACAAAGCAAGGAGCAACGCCGCCTACAACAAGCCAAGGTCACCTTAATCCGTGGGCAACTGATCTTAATCGGTAGTGGATGTATGGTGGTCGCTATCACCCATATGTCTTTAGCGACAGCTAACGCGGTATTTTACGTCGCCCCATTATTGATGCTACCTCTGTCAGTACTTCTGCTAAAAGAGCAGCCTGCGCTTGGCAAAATCATCGCCACTACTGTCGGCTTTATTGGCGCGCTAATCGTGTTACGACCTTCTCAGTTCCACTGGGCAGCACTATTTGCATTAGGCACAGCACTAACTCTTGCCCTGTTTAATGTACTGGTAAGAAAACTTCCTAGTGAGCAATCCGTCGTGACGACGCTATGGTGGACAACCCTCTTCTCCATCCCCGCATCGTTACTACTGTGCTTATTGTATTGGCAGCCTGTGTCTTTAGAACATCTTGGATACATAGCACTAAGTGCAACGCTAATACTGAGTTACAACGGGCTTGCAGTTGCCGCCTACCAAAAAGCTCACTCAAGTCAGATTGCTCTCGCGGAATATTCAGGCTTAGTGTTTGTCGCGTTAATTGGCGCCATATGGTTCGATGAGATCCCTGATACGCTAACCTTTATTGGCATTATGCTGATCATCCTACCGCTCGCGCCTTTCAAGCGACCAAAAAAAAGAGCTAATGCTTAGCTCTTTTTTACCTCGTTCGTGCTGTTGAGTTCGTAACTCACGCAAAATGTCTATTTGCTGCGGCCAAAGCCACCATCCGACAGACGGAAGAACATGACTGATGTATCGCCCTTCTCTAACTGTAGAATATCAAGTTGCCCAGTTTCAGCTAATTTGAATCGAACTAACTGACCTTTACGAATTTGGCTGAGTGGTTTGTCTGCCCCTTCAATGCGGACTAGCGCATTTAAATCAGACAGCGGTAAATCGTTGTTTCGGAAAACTTGAGCCAAAGTATCACCTTGCTTAACCAGGTACTCTTGCCAATTATTGTTCGTCGGCTCTGATGAGTTACTCTTAGTATTGTGCTGCTCGCTCAACCCAACGGTATTGATCTCAAGCGCAACGCGAGATGTAACCGGGGTTGTTTCTACTTTAGGCTCAGGTAACGGCACAACCAGTAGGATAAGAACGATCGGCGAAATCACCGTTAATAGTCTTTGGTGTAGCTTAGGTAATAAACCCCAAGTCTGGACAACCGAGGTTTTGATTTCTTTTATATCGATCGAGCTCAATTTCTCTTTGACCTGGTTCAGTCGATCCTTGAGTTCTGCTAAGTGGTCAACTTTCTGCTTTTTCTTTTGACGACGATTCATACCACTGCGTCCTATACATTGAATAACTACAGTATAAAAACCAAAGTACCAACAGTATAGATCTTTCCGTCACAACGGGGCTCAATGCAAGAAAATTGACATGGCTGTGATTTGGACGCGGTAAAGCGCAAGTGATCAGGGACTAGCCGTTTCTTCACGCTGCTAATACTGGTATTCTTACCTTTTTCGTACTGACAAAAAGAGTGACTTTTCATGTCTGAAGTAAAATTTGAAACTGTAGAGCAAAAAGCTAGCTACGGTATCGGTCTACAAATGGGCCAACAACTTGCTGGTTCTGGTCTTGAAGGCCTAAACGTTGACGCAATCGCTGCTGGTATCGCTACAGCTCTAGTTGGTGACATGCCAGCTATCGAAGTTGACGAAATCAACAACGCACTACAAGAGCTACACACTCGCGGTGAAGCTGCACGTCAAGAACTAGCTAAAGCTGCAGCTGCAGACGGCGAAGCTTTCCTAGCTGATAACGCTCTTCGTTCAGAAGTAACCGTTCTTGAGTCTGGTCTTCAATACGAAGTACTAACTGAAGGCACTGGCGAAATCCCAACTGCAGACAAGCAAGTACGTGTTCACTACCACGGCGAACTAACTGACGGTACTGTTTTCGACAGCTCTGTATCTCGCGGTCAACCAGCTGAATTCCCAGTAACTGGCGTAATTCAAGGTTGGGTTGAAGCTCTACAAATGATGCCTGTTGGCTCTAAGTGGAAGCTATACATCCCTCAAAACCTAGCATACGGTGAGCGTGGCGCAGGTGCTGCAATCCCACCATTTGCTGCTCTAGTATTTGAAGTAGAACTTCTAGCTATTCTTTAATTTTTATAAAAACCTATGGTAAAACAAAATACTATAGGCAAATAAAATTAAAATAATGTAACGGCGATGTGACTACATCGCCGTTTTTCGTTTATAGTGAAAGAGTAAATTACTTTATTACTTAAGGACGAATAATGAAGAAAGTACTCATCACCGTTTTAAGCAGCCTTGCTGTTGTCTCTTGCGCTAGCACTAGCAATTCTGAACAAACCAGTTCTGATTCTGATACCAACTACTCTCAACTATCACAAACTGCATTGATGGCAGCAGTGAACATGTGGTCTCAACAAAACGAAACAACACCACTTGCCGATACCGTTGCTGACCAAGCTTCAGTAACTAGCGATCAAGCAATTGGTGGCATCGGCTCTATGTTGGCTCTTGCACAGAACTCACTAGATACTGCTGACAACAAAGAACTCGCAACACTTATTCCAGGCATGTCTAGCTTGGAGTCAACAGGCCTATCATCACTACTGAACTCACAAGGTGCAGTTGAAAGTGCTTTTTCTAGCCTAGGTATGGACCCATCAATGGTTTCTACATTTGCACCAATTATCCTTCAAGCACTGCAATCGCAAGGCGCAACAAGTGGTTTGATGGATTCGCTAGCAGCGATTTGGAAATAAGTTAAGTAACAAGACTGTAGATTGAAATGATAAGGGCACTTCGGTGCTCTTTTTTGTGGGCGTAAGAAACTGAGATACGAGATACGAGATACGAGATACGAGATACGAGATACGAGATACGAGATACGAGATACGAGATACGAGATACGAGATACGAGATACGAGATATTTTGAGAGCGACGCTTATTCTAAGCAAGAGAAAGTGCCGAGTATTATGATGCCAGATCGAAAAATAATAGATACAAAAAAGCCGAGCTAGTGCTCGGCTTTTTGTATTAAGAATCTAGTATAGATTACTCAGCAGCTTCTTCAGCAGCTGGGCGGTCTACAAGCTCAATGTAAGCCATTGGAGCTTTATCACCAGTACGGAAACCACATTTAAGAATGCGAGTGTAACCACCTTGGCGAGCCGCGAAACGCGGGCCTAGTTCATTAAATAGTTTTGCTACCACTTCGTTATCACGAGTGCGAGCGAATGCAAGACGACGGTTAGCAACACTGTCTGTCTTAGCTAGGGTAATCAACGGCTCAATTACGCGACGTAGTTCTTTTGCTTTAGGCACGGTAGTTTTGATAACTTCGTGACGAACAAGAGAGCTAGCCATGTTGCTGAACATCGCTTTACGATGACTGCTGTTGCGGTTGAGTTGACGACCACTTTTACGATGGCGCATGACCTAATCCTTCTAACTTTTCGATTAATCTTCAGCGATTGACGCTGGTGGCCAGTTTTCTAGACGCATGCCTAGAGAAAGACCACGTGAAGCAAGCACATCTTTAATCTCTGTAAGAGATTTCTTACCAAGGTTTGGCGTTTTAAGTAGCTCAACCTCAGTGCGCTGTACAAGATCACCGATGTAGTGAATCGCTTCTGCTTTCAAACAGTTAGCAGAGCGAACTGTTAGTTCAAGATCGTCTACAGGACGTAGTAGGATAGGATCGAATTCTGGCTTCTCTTCCTTCTCCTCAGGTACACGTACATCACGAAGATCTACGAACGCATCCAGTTGTTCAGCTAGGATAGTAGCTGCGCGACGGATTGCTTCCTCAGGTTCTAGAGTACCGTTCGTTTCCATATCGATAACAAGCTTGTCTAAGTCAGTACGTTGCTCTACACGTGCCGCTTCTACAGCGTAAGCGATTTTATCAACCGGGCTGTAAGTAGCGTCAACAAGTAGACGACCGATTGGACGCTCATCTTCTTCAGTATGGATACGAGCTGAAGCTGGAACGTAACCACGACCACGTTCTACTTTGATACGCATAGCGATCTCAGCGTTGTCATCCGTTAGGTGACAAATTACGTGCTCAGGGTTAGCGATCTCTACATCACCATCGTGGGTGATGTCACCTGCAACAACAGGGCCTGAGCCTGATTTGTTCAGTGTAATAAACACTTCATCTTTGCCTTCAGCAACGCGCACAGCCAAACCTTTAAGGTTTAGAAGGATTTCCAGGATATCTTCCTGAACGCCTTCTTTAGTGCTGTATTCGTGTAGCACACCTTCGATTTCAACTTCTGTTACGGCACAACCCGGCATAGAAGATAGAAGAATGCGGCGAAGAGCATTACCTAGAGTGTGGCCGAAACCGCGCTCTAATGGCTCAAGAGTTACTTTCGCGTGTGTCGTATTGATCTGTTCAATGTCAACAAGACGCGGCTTAAGAAATTCTGTTACAGAACCCTGCATTGTGTCCTCTCTTTTTTTAACCTTACTTAGAGTAAAGTTCGACGATCAAGTGTTCATTGATGTCAGCTGATAGGTCAGAACGCTCAGGCATACGCTTGAATGTACCTTCCATTTTGCCAGCATCTACTTCAATCCAAGTTGGCTTTTCACGTTGTTCAGCAACTTCTAGAGCCGCTTTAATACGAGATTGCTGTTTAGCTTTCTCGCGGATAGAAACAACGTCGTTTGCCGCTACTTTGAAAGAAGGAACGTTTACAACTTTACCGTTAACTAGGATAGACTTGTGGCTAACTAGTTGACGAGATTCAGCACGAGTTGCGCCAAAGCCCATACGGTAAACTACGTTATCAAGACGACCTTCAAGAAGCTGAAGCAGGTTTGCACCCGTGTTGCCTTTTAGACGTGCAGCTTCTTTGTAGTAGTTGCGGAATTGTTTTTCTAGAACGCCGTAGATACGACGAACTTTTTGCTTCTCACGAAGCTGAACGCCATACTCAGATAGACGACCGCGACGAGCGCCGTGTACACCTGGTGCGTTATCAATTTTACACTTGGTATCGATCGCACGGACACCAGACTTAAGGAATAAGTCAGTACCTTCGCGACGGCTAAGCTTTAGCTTAGGACCCAAATATCTTGCCATGATCTTTCTCCAATATTCCTAGAAACGAAACTTAAACGCGACGTTTCTTAGGTGGACGACAACCGTTATGAGGGATTGGTGTCGCATCAACAATGTTAGTGATACGGAAACCAGCAGCGTTCAGTGCGCGAACAGTAGATTCACGACCTGGACCTGGACCCTTAACCATAACTTCCAAGTTCTTTAGGCCATATTCTTTAGCCATTTCACCACAACGCTCAGCTGCAACTTGTGCTGCGAACGGAGTAGATTTACGAGAACCACGGAAACCTGAACCACCTGCTGTAGCCCATGCAAGAGCGTTGCCTTGACGGTCAGTGATAGTTACGATTGTGTTGTTGAAAGAAGCATGAATGTGCGCTACGCCATCAGCTACTTGCTTGCGTACGCGCTTACGCGCGCGAGTTGGTTGTTTTGCCATTGTACTCTACCTTATCCGACTATTTCTTGATCGGCTTGCGCGGACCCTTACGGGTGCGAGCGTTGGTTTTAGTACGCTGTCCACGTAGTGGTAGACTGCGACGATGACGAAGACCGCGGTAACAGCCAAGGTCCATAAGACGCTTGATGTTCATCGATACTTCACGACGTAGATCACCTTCTACAGTGTACTTAGCTACACCATCACGCAGTTGATCGATCTGCTCTTCAGTTAGTTCACTGATCTTAGCATCTTCAGCAATACCCACTTCAGCTAGAATAGCTTGAGAGCGAGTTTTACCGATACCGTAGATTGCAGTAAGTGCAATTACAGAATGCTTGTGATCAGGAATGTTAATGCCGGCTATACGGGCCATTATTCACTCCTAAGGGGTTCATAAAAGAATTATCCGCAGCAAAGCCCGTTATGGATACGCTGCGGCATACTACTTCTTTTGCACGCAAAAGGTAGGCCGAGGAATATACTCGACTCTACCTTGTATTTCAAGTAAAAATTTCTGCTGATTAGCCTTGGCGTTGCTTATGCTTTGGCTCACTGCAAATCACGCGAACGACACCGTTACGCTTGATAACTTTACAGTTACGGCAGATTTTTTTAACGGAAGCACGAACTTTCATTGCTAAACTCCGTAAATGGAACTGAAATTATTACCACCGAATTAACGGCCGTAACCTTTCAGATTCGCTTTCTTTAACACAGAATCATACTGTTGTGACATCAGATGAGTCTGTACCTGTGCCATGAAATCCATGATAACTACCACTACGATTAGTAGTGAAGTGCCGCCGAAGTAGAAACGAACGTTCCACGCGACCATCATGAATTCAGGAATCAGACATATAAAAGTAATGTATAGAGCGCCCGCAAGGGTTAGTCTAGTCATCACTTTATCGATATATTTCGCTGTCTGCTCACCTGGGCGGATACCGGGTACGAATGCACCAGACTTCTTCAAGTTATCAGCTGTTTCACGTGGGTTAAACACCAACGCTGTATAGAAGAAACAGAAGAAGATTATAGCTGCTGCATAAAGCATTACATACAGAGGCTGACCTGGGCTAAGAGCTAATGACACGTCAGTTAACCAACCGAACGCGCTGCTTTCACCATTTTGACCAAACCACTGTGCTAATGTTCCTGGGAACAAAATAATGCTCGATGCGAAAATCGCTGGAATAACACCTGCCATATTAATTTTAAGTGGCAAGTGAGAGCTTTGTGCTGCAAAAACCTTACGACCTTGTTGACGTTTCGCATAGTTAACGACGATACGACGTTGACCACGTTCCATGAAAACTACGAAGTAGATAACAGCAAAAGACAATACAGCAATCAACAGCAGAAGAAGCACATGCAATTCACCTTGACGCGCTTGCTCGATTGTTTGACCGATTGCAGAAGGCAATCCAGCAACAATACCTGCAAAAATCAGAATGGAAATACCATTACCGATTCCTCGCTCAGTGATTTGTTCACCTAACCACATTAAGAACATGGTACCAGTTACTAAACTCACGGTAGCAATAAGCGTAAACATGGTTTGGTTGATAACAACCAGATTGTCGACCATGTTTGGTAAGCCCGTTGCAATACCAATAGCTTGGAATGTTGCAAGTACAAGCGTGCCGTAGCGTGTATATTGGCTTATCTTACGACGGCCTGCTTCACCCTCTTTCTTGAGTTCCGCTAACGCTGGATGAACTACAGTTAACAATTGGACTACGATCGATGCCGAAATGTACGGCATGATACCCAATGCTAATATAGATGCACGCTCAAGAGCACCACCGGAGAACATGTTAAACATTTCAACGATGGTACCTTTTTGCTGATCGAACAAATCGGCAAGTACAGCTGCGTCAATACCAGGGATCGGCACAAAAGAGCCGGCTCGGAATACTAAAAGTGCACCAATTACGAATAATAAGCGCGACTTTAGTTCACTTAAGCCGCTCTGAGCACTACGAAAATCTTGTCCTGGTTTCTTAGCCATCTGTACCTCGTTCCTCGAGATTATTCCTCGATTTTACCGCCTGCAGCTTCGATTGCAGCTTTAGCGCCTTTAGTCACGCGTAGACCTTTAACAGTCACAGCTTTGCTTAGGTCACCAGAAAGAACGATCTTAACGAATTCGATGTTCTTAGTGATAACGTTAGCAGCTTTAAGGCTGTTAAGATCAACTACGTCACCTGTTACTTTCGCTAGCTCAGCTAGACGAACTTCAGCAGACACTAGGCTCTTACGAGAAGTGAAACCGAATTTAGGTAGACGTTGTTTTAGAGGCATTTGACCGCCTTCAAAACCTGGACGTACAGAGCCGCCAGAACGTGACTTTTGACCTTTGTGACCGCGGCCACCTGTTTTACCAAGGCCAGAACCGATACCACGACCTACACGCTTCTTAGAAGGTTTAGAGCCAGCAGCCGGTGATAGAGTATTCAAACGCATTCTGATTACTCCTCAATCTTAACCATGTAGTAAACCTTGTTGATCATACCGCGTACGCACGGAGTATCTTCAAGTTCTACTGTATGGTTGATGCGACGAAGACCTAGACCTTTAAGGCACGCTTTGTGCTTAGGTAGGCGACCAATTGAGCTTTTAGTTTGAGTTACTTTAATAGTTGCCATCGTGTGCTTACTCCGAAATAGATTCAACAGTTAGACCACGTTTAGCAGCAACCATTTCTGGTGACTTAACGTCTACTAGAGCACCAATCGTTGCACGAACGATGTTGATAGGGTTCGTAGAACCGTATGCTTTAGAAAGTACGTTATGTACGCCCGCAACTTCAAGTACAGCACGCATTGCACCACCGGCAATAACACCTGTACCTTCTGCAGCTGGCTGCATGTAAACTTTAGAGCCCGAATGACGACCTTTCACCGGGTGGTGAAGAGTGCCTTCGTTCAGCGCAACAGTAACCATGTTACGACGCGCTTTTTCCATTGCTTTTTGAATCGCAGCAGGTACTTCACGAGCTTTGCCGTAACCGAAACCTACACGACCATTACCGTCACCAACTACTGTTAGTGCAGTGAAGCTCATGATTCGACCACCTTTAACCGTCTTAGATACACGGTTAACAGCGATTAGCTTTTCTTGCAAATCATTAGCTTGTTGTTGTTCTTTAGCCATCTTCCAACCCTACCTTAGAATTTCAGACCAGCTTCGCGAGCAGATTCTGCTAGCGCCGCTACTCGACCGTGGTATTGGAAACCAGAACGATCGAATGCAACTGAAGCTACGCCTTTTTCAAGAGCGCGCTCAGCAACAGCTTTACCAACTGCTTTAGCTGCATCAACGTTACCAGTGTTCTTAACTTGCTCACGGATCGCTTTTTCTACAGTAGAAGCAGCTGCGATAACCTCAGAGCCGTTTGCCGCGATAACTTGTGCGTAAACATGGCGAGGAGTACGGTGTACTACCAGGCGAGTTGCACCAAGTTCTGCAATCTTACGACGTGCACGTGTAGCACGACGGATGCGAGATGCTTTCTTATCCATAGTGATACCTTACTTCTTCTTAGCTTCTTTAGTACGCACATTTTCATCTGCGTAACGAACACCTTTACCTTTGTAAGGCTCAGGAGCACGGTAAGAACGAATGTCAGCCGCAACTTGACCAACTAGCTGTTTGTCACAACCAGTTACAACGATCTCAGTTTGGCTAGGGCACTCAGCTTTAATACCTTCAGGTAGAGCGTGCTCTACTGGGTGAGAAAAACCAAGAGTTAGAGCTACAGAGTTGCCTTTCATAGCAGCACGGTAACCAACACCCTTTAGAGTTAGCTTCTTAGTGAAGCCTTCTGTAACACCCACAACCATGTTGTTAACTAGAGCGCGAGCTGTACCAGCTTGTGCCCATGCGTTAGCAACACCTTCTTTCGGACCGAAAGTTAGGTTGTTTTCTTCCTGTGCAATAACTACGGCGTTGTTAAGAACGCGAGTAAGCTCACCTTTGCTACCTTTTACAGTAACTTCTTGGCCGTTTAGTTTCACCTCTACGCCAGCTGGAATAGCGACAGGTGCTTTAGCAACACGAGACATAATCTACTCCTTATTAAGCTACGTAACAGATGATTTCACCGCCAAGACCTGCTTTACGAGCAGCACGGTCAGACATTAGACCCTTGGAAGTAGAAACAACTGCAATACCAAGACCGCCCATCACTGTTGGTAGAGAGTCTTTATTTTTATAAACTCTTAGACCAGGACGTGATACACGCTTGATTTGCTCGATTACAGGTTTAGCTTGGAAGTACTTAAGAGTAACTTCTAGCTCAGGTTTTGCTTCGCCTTCAACAGCGAAGTCTACGATGTAACCTTCAGCTTTTAGTAGTGCAGCAATTGCAACTTTAAGCTTTGAAGAAGGCATTTTTACAGCAACTTTGTTTGCTGCCTGACCGTTACGAACGCGGGTCAGCATATCCGAAATCGGATCTTGCATGCTCATAAGATTTACTCCAAATGATTAAGTGGCAATTACCAGCTAGCCTTACGAAGACCCGGAATCTCGCCTTTCATGCAAGCTTCACGAACCTTAATGCGGCTTAGACCGAATTTACGTAGGTAACCGTGTGGACGACCAGTTTGGTTGCAACGGTTACGCTGACGTGATGCACTTGAATCACGTGGAAGAGATTGCAGTTTAAGAACCGCATTCCAACGATCTTCTTCAGATGCGTTTACATCGCTAATGATAACTTTTAGCGCAGAACGCTTTTCAGCGAACTTAGCTACTAGTTTTGCACGTTTAGCTTCACGTGCTTTCATTGATTGTTTAGCCATAACAGTAACCCTACCCTTACTTACGGAATGGGAAGTTAAAGGCAGCCAGCAGAGCTCGGCCTTCCTCATCGGAACCCGCAGAAGTCGTGATAGTGATATCAAGACCGCGGACACGATCGACTTTATCGTAGTCGATTTCCGGAAAGATGATTTGCTCGCGAACGCCCATGCTGTAGTTACCGCGACCGTCGAAAGACTTAGCGCTAACACCACGGAAATCACGTACACGTGGAAGTGCGATAGAGATTAAACGCTCTAAAAATTCCCACATGCGCTCACCACGCAAGGTTACTTTACAACCAATTGGGTAGCCTTCACGAATTTTGAAACCAGCTACAGATTTACGCGCTTTAGTGATAAGTGGCTTTTGACCAGAGATCGTTGCCATATCAGCTGCTGCGTTTTCTAGCAGTTTCTTATCGTTGATTGCTTCACCAACGCCCATGTTTAGGGTGATTTTCTCAATCCTAGGGACTTGCATGACGCTTGTGTAGCTGAACTCTTTGGTAAGCTCAGCGACTACAGACGACTTGTAGTAATCATGCAGTTTCGCCATAGTAGAACTCCAAATTACTTCTAATTAGTTAGAAACAGTTTCGCCGTTAGATTTGAAGAAACGAACTTTCTTGCCATCTTCGATACGGAAACCGATACGGTCTGCTTTACCAGTAGCCGCGTTAAAAACTGCAACGTTAGAAGCGTCAATAGCTGCTTCTTGTTCAACGATGCCACCTTGTTGACCTAGAGCCGGAACCGGCTTTTGGTGTTTCTTAACAAGGTTGATGCCTTCAACGATAACTTTACCAGTTGTCAGAACCTTAGTTACTTTACCTTTCTTGCCTTTATCTTTACCAGCAAGAATGATTACTTCGTCATTACGACGGATTTTAGCTGCCATATTGCCGCTCCTTACAGAACTTCAGGTGCTAGTGATACAATCTTCATGAATTTCGCGTTACGAAGTTCACGAGTCACAGGACCAAAGATACGTGTGCCGACTGGTTGCTCAGTAGTGTCGTTTAACAATACACAAGCATTACTGTCGAAGCGAATGACAGAACCGTCTGGGCGACGAACGCCTTTACGGGTGCGCACTACTACCGCCTTCAGAACATCACCTTTTTTTACTTTACCGCGAGGAATTGCTTCCTTAACTGTAACTTTGATGATGTCACCGATATGTGCATAACGGCGGTGAGAGCCACCCAGAACCTTAATACACATTACCTTGCGCGCGCCAGAGTTATCTGCTGCGTCAAGTGTACTTTGCATCTGGATCATTGTTAGTGCTCCGCTAAATATTAAAACTAGACCCTCTCGGGTCGGGCTGCCTCTTTAAAAGGGACGCGAATTGTACCACCCTTTTTTTAAATTGGGTAGACAAAAAACAAGCGGCCCCAAAAATAATTTGGAGCCGCTTATAAGTTATAGAATTACAAAGATTAAATCTTCGCTTTTTCTAGAACTTTAACCAATGTCCAAGACTTAGTCTTAGACAGAGGACGACACTCAGCGATTTCAACTTTGTCGCCTAGGCCACAAGTGTTGTCTTCGTCGTGTGCGTGTACTTTAGTCGTGCGTTTAACGTATTTACCGTAAATTGGGTGTTTTACAGTACGTTCGATAGCAACAACGATAGACTTGTCCATCTTGTCACTTACTACACGGCCTTGCTGGATGCGGTTAGTTTCGCTCATTATGCGCCTGCCTTTTCAGTCAAAACAGTTTTCACACGTGCGATATCACGGCGTACAGCTTTTAGAGTATGAGTTTGCTGAAGCTGACCAGTTGCAGCTTGCATGCGCAAGTTGAACTGTTCACGTAGCAAATTCAATAGCTCAGCGTTAAGCTCTTCAACGTTCTTTTCGCGTAGATCTTGTGCTTTCATCACATCACCTGCTTAGTTACAAAAGTAGTTTTAACAGGCAGTTTACGTGCCGCTAGGCGGAACGCTTCACGTGCCAACTCTTCAGGTACGCCATTCATTTCGTACATAACTTTGCCAGGTTGGATTTGAGCAACCCAGTACGCTACTGAACCTTTACCTTTACCTTGACGAACTTCAAGAGGCTTTTCAGTAATCGGTTTGTCTGGGAATACACGAATCCAGATTTGACCTTGACGCTTAATGTGACGTGTCATAGCACGACGTGCCGCTTCGATTTGACGTGCAGTCAGACGACCACGGCCAACAGCTTTAAGACCGAATTCGCCGAAGCTTACTTCAGTACCTTTAGCTAGACCACGGTTACGACCAGTCATAACCTTGCGGAACTTAGTACGTTTTGGTTGTAGCATCGTTCGACTCCTTACTTACGGCCTTTACGCTGCTTCTTAGGCTTATCGCCTTTAGGCTCTACTGCGTTAGCAGCTGGCATACCGCCTAGAATCTCACCTTTGAAGATCCAAACTTTAATGCCGATCACACCGTATTGAGTGTGAGCCGAAGAAGTTGCGTAATCAATGTCTGCACGTAGAGTGTGTAGAGGCACACGGCCTTCACGGTACCACTCAGAACGTGCGATTTCAGCGCCGCCTAGACGACCACTTACTTCCACTTTGATACCTTTAGCGCCTAGACGCATAGCGTTTTGTACTGCGCGCTTCATAGCACGACGGAACATAACACGACGCTCTAGTTGAGACGCGATGCTATCAGCTACAAGCTGACCATCTAACTCAGGCTTACGTACTTCAGCGATATTGATTTGCGCTGGTACACCTGCGATTTTAGCTACAGCTGCGCGTAGCTTCTCTACGTCTTCACCTTTCTTACCGATAACAACGCCAGGACGAGCAGTGTGAATAGTCACACGGATGCTCTTAGCTGGACGCTCGATAACGATACGAGATAGTGATGCTTTTTGTAGTTCCTTTGTAAGGAACTGACGTACCTTGAAGTCGCCGTCTAGGTTGTCAGCGAAATCTTTGGTATTAGCAAACCATGTAGCATTCCAAGGCTTAACGATGCCAAGACGAATACCATTAGGATGTACTTTCTGACCCATTGCTTACTCTCCTAGTCTTTAGCGATCTGCTACAACAATAGTGATGTGGCTTGAACGCTTCAAGATACGATCCGCACGACCTTTAGCACGAGGCATAATACGCTTCATGATAGGGCCCTCATCTACGAAGATTTTAGCGACATTTAGATCGTCGATATCTGCACCTTCGTTATGTTCCGCGTTAGCGATAGCTGACTCTAGAACTTTCTTAACTAGAACAGCAGCTTTTTTGTTGCTGAAAGTTAGAATTTCTAGAGCTTGGTCTACCGACTTACCGCGAATTTGGTCTGCAACTAAGCGAGCTTTCTGTGGAGAAATACGAGCAAAGTTATGTTTAGCTAAAGCTTCCATCATCTACTCCTTACTTCTTCTTAGCTTTCTTATCTGCAGCATGACCGCGATAAGTACGAGTTGGTGCAAATTCGCCCAGTTTGTGACCGATCATTTCTTCGGTAACGAAAACTGGAACGTGCTGACGACCATTATGGACAGCGATGGTCAAACCAATCATTGTTGGGATGATCATTGAGCGACGGGACCAAGTCTTAATAGGCTTTTTGTCTCCGCTTTCCACCGCTTTCTCTACCTTCTTCAGCAAGTGTAGGTCAATAAAAGGACCTTTCTTGAGAGAACGTGGCATGGCGATTCCTCTTTATAAATTATTTAGTGCGACGACGTACGATGTACTTGTCAGTGCGCTTGTTCTTACGAGTCTTGAAGCCCTTAGTAGGAACGCCCCAAGGAGAAACTGGGTGACGACCACCAGATGTGCGGCCTTCACCACCACCGTGTGGGTGATCCACCGGGTTCATTACTACACCACGTACGGTTGGACGTACGCCGCGCCAGCGTGAAGCACCAGCTTTACCAAGTTCACGTAGCATATGCTCAGAGTTACCAACTTCACCGATCGTTGCACGACCTTCAGAAAGTACTTTGCGCATTTCACCAGAACGTAGACGGATAGTGATGTATGCACCGTCGCGAGCAACGATTTGAGCATAAGCACCAGCCGAACGAGCTAGTTGAGCACCTTTACCAGGCTTAAGTTCAACACAGTGTACAGTAGAACCTACTGGGATGTTGCGCATCGGCAGAGTGTTACCTGCTTTGATTGGCGCATCAACACCAGATTGGATCTGGTCACCGGCTTGAATGCCTTTTGGTGCAATGATGTAACGACGCTCACCGTCTGCGTACAGAACTAGAGCGATGTTAGCGCTACGGTTTGGATCGTATTCTAGACGCTCAACTTTCGCTGGGATGCCATCTTTAGTACGTTTGAAGTCAATTACACGGTAGTGGTGCTTGTGACCACCGCCGATGTGACGTACTGTGATACGACCGTTGTTGTTACGACCACCGTTCTTAGAGTTTTTCTCTAGAAGAGGTGCGTATGGCTTACCCTTGTGTAGGTCAGCGTTAACAACTTTAACGACGTGACGACGACCAGGGGAAGTCGGCTTACATTTAACAATAGCCATTTTTAACTACTCCTGTTATTCCGCGCCGCCAACGAAGTCAAGATCTTGACCTTCTTTCAAAGTAACGTAGGCTTTCTTAACGTCTGAACGACGGCCTTCACGCATACCTTGACGTTTGGTCTTACCCTTTTGAACAAGAGTATTTACAGACTTAACTTCAACTTCAAATAGCTTTTCTACAGCTGCTTTGATCTCTTTCTTAGTTGCATCTTTAGCTACTTTGAAAACGATAGTGTTCGCTTTCTCAGCTGCCATAGTTGCTTTTTCAGAGATGTGCGGAGCACGTAGAACTTTTAAGATACGCTCTTCAGTGATCATGCTAGCATCTCCTCAACTTGCTTAACTGCGTCAGCAGTCATTAGAACCTTGTCGAATGCAATTAGAGATACTGGATCAACACCAGCAACGTCACGTGCATCAACTTTGTATAGGTTACGAGCAGCTAAGAATAGATTTTCATCTACTTCGCCAGTAACAATCAGAACGTCGCTTAGCTCAAGCTCTTTAAGCTTAGCTACAAGTTCTTTTGTTTTTGGTGCTTCTACTGAGAAGTTATCAACAACGATTAGACGCTCTTGACGAACAAGCTCAGAAAGAATGCTCTTCATAGCACCGCGGTACATTTTCTTATTTACTTTTTGGCTGTGATCTTGTGGTTTCGCAGCAAAAGTAACACCACCTGTACGCCAGATTGGGCTACGAATTGTACCAGCACGTGCGCGGCCAGTACCTTTTTGACGCCATGGCTTAGCGCCACCGCCAGATACTTCAGAACGAGTCTTTTGAGCACGAGTACCTTGACGAGCACCTGCTGCATATGCAACAACTACTTGGTGTACAAGAGCTTCGTTGAAGTCACGTCCGAAAGTAGTCTCGGAAACAGTTAGTGCATCAGCACCTTTAACCATCAATTCCATTACTTACTCCTAGACGTTATGCTTTAACAGCAGGTTTTACGATCACGTTGCCGCCTGTTGAGCCTGGTACTGCACCTTTAATAAGAAGCAGATTGCGCTCAGCGTCAACACGTACGATCTCTAGGTTTTGAGTCGTTACACGCTCAGCACCCATGTGACCTGCCATTTTCTTGCCTTTAAACACGCGACCTGGAGTTTGACATTGGCCAATTGAACCCGGTGCACGGTGAGACAAAGAGTTACCGTGAGTCATATCTTGAGTAGAGAAGTTCCAACGCTTAACAGCGCCTTGGAAGCCTTTACCTTTAGATGTACCAGTAACGTCTACTTTTTTAATTTCGTTGAAAAGTTCTACGTTTAGCTCAGCGCCAACTTCAAACTCTTCGCCGTTTTCTAAACGGAATTCCCAAAGACCGCGACCTGCTTCTACACCCGCTTTCGCGAAGTGACCAGCTTCAGGTTTAGTTACACGGTTAGCTTTCTTAGCACCAGTAGTTACTTGGATTGCTGCGTAGCCGTCGTTCTCTAGAGTTTTAACTTGAGAAATACGGTTCGCTTCAACCTCAACAACAGTTACTGGGATAGAAACGCCTTCTTCAGTAAATACGCGGGTCATACCCACTTTACGTCCGACTAGACCAATCATTATTCTTATCTCCCTTAACCTAGGCTGATTTGAACATCAACGCCAGCTGCAAGATCAAGACGCATTAGAGCATCAACAGTTTTGTCTGTTGGCTCAACGATGTCGATCAAACGCTTGTGAGTACGGATTTCGTACTGGTCACGTGCATCTTTGTTGACGTGTGGAGAGGTAAGAACAGTGAAACGCTCTTTACGAGTAGGTAGTGGGATAGGACCACGAACCTGTGCGCCAGTACGTTTTGCTGTTTCAACGATTTCCGCAGTTGAAGCATCGATTAGCTTGTAATCAAACGCTTTAAGGCGGATACGAATACGTTGGTTCTGCATGAGACAGAGCTCCAATTATTAAAAATTACACAAACAATATCGCCACTCAAACTCGATAAAACGAGAGAATGCCGATTGATTTATGTGAAACCGTAGCATCCAAAATTAGGACGCATTGTCAGTTAACTTTTGAAGTAAAGACAAGCCTTACTATTTTTATTAACCGCGAACATAAGCTGAGTATACATTACTAGGTAAAACCTACTCCTCAGTGCTCATTGGTTCACAACCAGCTTAAGCCAGTGCGGTGCATTATACAGATCACACTTTAACTTGCAAGCTGTGTTTGAAAAATAATCGCAGAATCTATTAAGAGGGGTGATTGGAGGATTTTTAGTTCTTGGTAGTGCCCTACCGTCTGAAAAAGAAATGCAAGGTAGCCACTAGGATGCGCCTGAGCAGCTACCCTTGTTATCGATATATTTTAGCCTTCGTCTTCATCGACATATTGAGCTTGTAGGTAATTTTGAATACCCGTCATTTTGATGAGGCCAAGTTGGGTTTCTAACCAATCGACATGCTCTTCTTCATCTTCCAAAATCTCAAGAAACAGATCTCGTGACACATAGTCATGAATATCTTCTGCATAAGCGATGGCGTTTTTCAGATCCGGAATGGCTTCCATCTCTAACGATAAGTCACACTCCAGCATTTCTTGAGTATCTTCACCGATTTTAAGTTTGCCTAGATCTTGCAGGTTGGGTAGCCCTTCGAGAAACAAGATTCGTTCAATCAGATGGTCGGCATGTTTCATTTCGTCGATGGATTCATGATACTCCTTGTCGGCTAGATGCTTTAATCCCCAGTCTTTGTACATGCGTGCATGCAAGAAGTACTGATTTATTGCGACAAGTTCATTACCAAGAATTTTGTTGAGATGTTGAATGATGATTGGATCGCCTTTCATGACATAGCCCTCCTCTTTGGCTCTTCTAACTGTAGAACCAAATCGAGAAGTGTCAAAAAAGCTACTGCTCTTTGAGCAGAATTAGCTTGCCTGTTTAAACAGGTCTTTCGCGGTGTCGTTAATGACTTCTTTTGCTGAACGTACACACTTGCCACATTGACTGCCAAGTGCTGTACACTTTTTAATTCCTTTTATGTCAGTAATACCCTCTTCTAATACCAACTTGCGGATTTTCTTATCCGAGACCCCATGGCATAAACAAACGTACATAGTAAAACCTAACCCCTTAACTTGAAGTTAAATATAAAAAGGAATCATTCTTATTACCAGTCAAAATTTGCCGTATGTTTATATCGATTGGTTATAGTGTTTCGTCGAAAAGAGAGATTAACGGGCTTTGAAGAGGAGAGAGTTTAGGCGGGCGACTTAAGCGCTAAGTAAACAACTGTATTTAAAACGGAATATAAACTGTGGATATTACGTGTTAGGAATCTCCCTTATAACCAAAATAAAAAAGGGAAGCCGAAGCTCCCCTTTTTTTGATGCGTGCTCTTCTAATGAAGAGAGTGCAAAAATCTAAATGCTATTAAGCGAAGATTTTAGCTACAACACCAGCACCTACAGTACGGCCACCTTCACGGATAGCGAAACGTAGGCCTTCGTCCATTGCGATTGGAGCGATTAGCTCAACAGTCATTTGAACGTTGTCACCTGGCATTACCATTTCTACGCCTTCTGGTAGAGTGATGTCGCCTGTTACGTCAGTTGTACGGAAGTAGAACTGTGGACGGTAACCTTTGAAGAAAGGAGTGTGACGGCCGCCTTCGTCTTTAGAAAGTACGTATACTTCAGACTCGAACTTAGTGTGTGGGTTGATAGAACCTTTAGCAGATAGTACTTGGCCACGTTCAACTTCGTCACGCTTAGTACCACGTAGTAGTGCACCAACGTTCTCACCTGCACGACCTTCGTCAAGCAGCTTACGGAACATTTCAACACCAGTACAAGTAGTAAGAGTAGTCTCTTTGATACCAACGATTTCTACTTCGTCACCTACACGTAGGATACCACGCTCGATACGACCAGTTACAACAGTACCACGACCTTGGATCGAGAATACGTCTTCGATTGGTAGTAGGAACGGTTGGTCAACTGCACGCTCTGGCTCAGGGATGTAAGAATCTAGTGCTTCTGCAAGCTCAACGATCTTGTCTTCCCACTGCTTCTCGCCGTTTAGTGCGCCAAGTGCAGAACCTTGGATAACTGGTAGGTCATCACCTGGGAAGTCGTACTCAGAAAGAAGTTCACGAACTTCCATTTCTACTAGCTCAAGTAGCTCTTCGTCATCAACCATGTCACATTTGTTCATGAATACGATGATGTAAGGGATACCAACTTGACGACCAAGTAGGATGTGCTCACGAGTTTGAGGCATTGGGCCGTCAGTCGCAGCAACAACTAGGATACCACCGTCCATTTGCGCAGCACCAGTGATCATGTTTTTAACATAATCCGCGTGTCCTGGGCAGTCTACGTGTGCGTAGTGACGTGATGGAGTGTCGTACTCAACGTGAGAAGTAGCGATTGTGATACCGCGCTCACGCTCTTCTGGAGCGTTATCGATAGATGCGAAATCTTTAGCAACACCACCGTACACTTTTGCAAGTGTAGTACAGATAGCAGCAGTTAGAGTTGTTTTACCGTGGTCAACGTGGCCGATAGTACCAACGTTTACGTGCGGTTTCGTACGTTCAAATTTTTCTTTAGACACAATCGTGTTCCTTCCTAGTTATGATTCGCCACGTTCATTATTGAGCGAGACGCGCCAGAAATTGCTATTTTATGCGCCAACTCTCGTTAGCGCAATATTTGGACGCATTAGATCTTTCAAAAAATGAAAAAAATGCGTTCCTTTTGTTTAACCACGCTCTGCAATGATTGCTTTTGCAACATTGTTAGGCACTTCAGCGTACTCACTAAACTCCATAGAGTAAGAAGCACGACCTTGTGTCGCAGAACGTAAATCAGTTGAGTAACCGAACATGACAGACAACGGAACTTGTGCACGAATTATCTTCAGGCCAGCTGTCCCCTCGTCCATACCTTCGATGATGCCGCGACGACGGTTAATATCGCCAACAACGTCACCCATCCAGTCTTCTGGAGTAGTCACTTCAACTTTCATCATAGGCTCAAGCAGAACTGGTTGCGCTTCAAGTGCACCTGCTCTGAAAGCCATAGAGGCAGCGATTGTAAACGCCATCTCACTTGAATCTGTTTCATGGTAAGAACCATCATATAGTGTAGCTTTGATATCCAGAACTGGATAGCCAGCAAGCACACCATTGTTCATCTGCTCTTCAACGCCTTTAGCTACTGAAGCGATAAACTCTTTTGGTACTGTACCATCGGCAATTTCATCCACGAAGACAAAGCCTTCGCCAACTTCTGATGGTTCCAGTTTCAGCCATACATGACCGTACTGACCTTTACCACCGTGTTCACGGATAAATTTACCTTCCGCTTTCGCTGTACCACGAATTGTTTCACGGTAAGCCACTTGCGGGTTACCAACGTTGCAGTTCACGCTAAATTCGCGCTTCATACGGTCAACGATGATATCTAAGTGTAGTTCACCCATACCAGAAATCAGTGTCTGGCCTGTTTCGTCGTCCATATCAACGCGGAACGATGGGTCTTCTGCCGCTAATTTACTTAGCGCGATAGTCATTTTATCTTGATCGGCTTGTGAGCTTGGCTCTACAACGATCTGAATAACTGGATCTGGGAATTCCATGCGCTCTAGAACAATCTTATGGTTCTGGTCACACAGAGTTTCACCAGTGGTCACATCTTTTAGGCCGATAATAGCCGCGATGTCACCTGCTCGTACTTCTTTTACTTCTTCACGCTTGTTTGAGTGCATTTGTACAATGCGACCTAAACGTTCACGTTGTTTCTTCACAGAGTTGTAAGCTGTTTTACCGCTTTCAACAACACCAGAGTAAACACGAATGAAAGTTAGAGTACCAACGAATGGGTCTGTTGCGATCTTGAATGCTAGCGCTGAGAACGGTTCTTTGTCGTCCGCGTGACGCTCTGCTTCATTCTCGTCTTCATCGATGCCCTTAATTGCAGGTACATCAACTGGAGAAGGAAGGAAATCAACCACTGCATCTAGAACAGCTTGTACACCTTTGTTTTTGAATGCACTACCACAAGTTGCTAGTACGATTTCATTGTTAAGGGTACGAGTACGAAGACCTTGTTTGATTTCAGCTTCTGTCAGTTCCCCTTCTTCAAGGTACTTATCCATTAGCTCTTCAGAGGCTTCTGCCGCTGCTTCAACAAGTTCTGTACGATATTCTTCAGCCATTTCTTGCATGTCTGCAGGAATGTCTTCGTACGTAAAAGTCATGCCCTGGTCAGCTTCGTTCCAGTTGATTGCCTTCATCTTGATAAGATCGACAACACCTTGGAAGTTTTCTTCAGCGCCAATGTTCAGTTGAATCGGAACAGGAGTCGCGCCTAGACGGTCCTTGATCTGCTCGATAACGCGCAAGAAGTCTGCGCCAGTACGGTCCATTTTGTTAACGAAAACCATACGAGGAACTTGGTACTTATCAGCTTGACGCCAAACTGTCTCTGATTGAGGCTCAACACCAGATGAACCACAGAACACAACAACGGCACCATCAAGTACACGTAGAGAACGTTCTACTTCGATAGTGAAGTCAACGTGTCCAGGAGTGTCGATGATGTTGATACGGTGATCTGGGAATTGCGCTTCCATACCACGCCAGAACGTAGTGGTTGCTGCTGAAGTGATCGTAATACCGCGCTCTTGCTCTTGCTCCATCCAGTCCATGGTTGCTGCACCATCGTGAACTTCGCCGATTTTGTGAGAAAGACCGGTATAGAACAGAATACGTTCACTTGTGGTTGTTTTACCTGCATCTACGTGAGCAACGATACCAATGTTACGGTACTGCTCAATAGGAGTTTTACGAGCCACGGTTGAATCCTCTTATTAGAGACTTAGGGACTATTGCTATACCTAGGATAAAAATTGCCTGCCCTAGAAATAGCAATAGTTCCTAGCATAAGCATAGGAACTAAAGAAGTGCTGCAAGGAACCTTGCAGCACTAAAAAGGTATTACCAACGGTAATGTGCGAACGCTTTGTTTGCGTCAGCCATGCGGTGAACGTCTTCACGTTTCTTAACCGCAGTACCTTTGTTCTCAGACGCGTCTAGCATTTCAGCAGCTAGGCGTTGAGCCATAGATTTTTCACCACGCTTACGCGCAGCTTCAACTACCCAACGCATAGCAAGTGCGTTACGGCGAACCGGACGAACTTCTACAGGTACTTGGTAAGTTGAACCACCTACACGGCGAGATTTAACTTCTACCGCTGGGCGAACATTTTCAAGAGCTTCTTCAAATACAGCTAAGTGGTCTTTACCAGACTTCTCAGCCATTGCATCTAGTGCAGTGTAAACAATTTTCTCTGCAGTAGATTTCTTTCCGTCAACCATTAGGATGTTAACGAATTTTGCCAGCAGTTCAGATTTGAACTTTGGATCTGGAAGGATCTTACGCTGACCTATTACGCGACGACGTGGCATGGATATTCTCCGTTGTCTTCTTCAGGTTTTTTCCAAAACTTTTCAGAATAATAAATAAAATAGTGTTTGGCCTTACTTAACGATTTCTTTTTAAAAAAGAGAATCAATTAAGACTTAGGACGTTTCACACCGTACTTAGAACGACCTTGTTTACGGTCATTAACGCCAGCACAGTCAAGTGCGCCGCGAACAGTGTGGTAACGAACACCCGGAAGGTCTTTTACACGACCGCCACGGATTAGTACAACACTGTGCTCTTGTAGGTTGTGGCCTTCACCGCCGATGTACGAAGTTACTTCGAAACCGTTAGTTAGACGTACACGACATACTTTACGTAGTGCCGAGTTAGGTTTTTTAGGTGTAGTAGTGTAAACACGAGTACATACACCACGTTTTTGTGGGCACGCTTCTAGTGCAGGCACGTTGCTTTTAACAACTTGCTTTACACGAGGTTTGCGAACCAACTGGTTAATAGTTGCCATTAACTAGCTCCTGAAATTTACTTGAAAGTAAGCTTTGTGAAAAATCTATCCCTAACTACATGTCGCAATTAGGGACGCAAAATTCTATTCAGCAGTGGGATGTGTGTCAAGAAATATACAGATCTTTTTTAGCCGTCTAGAGCTCAGGATGGTCTAGTTTTGACCAAACTGATAGAACATAGCTACCAAGTGACTGATTTGTCGTTTAAAACCGTCAATTCAACAAAGCCATCAAAGCCTATTTGCGGGATGACTTCAGAGGCCAACTGTTGTAGGCCGCGACTCTCTAAATCGGGTTTTAATACCGACATGTGCTCGACTGCACTGATTTGAGTGAATAACTCATGATTTGGAAGGCAAACATACACTGCATCTTCAACTAACAAGAACTGATCCTGTGGTTGAGAGTAGACGAGTGCAAGCTTTAGTTTATCCGCTGTTTTAACAATATGAAGCATAGCGTTTCCTAGAAAGTCAGTATCTGTTGGCACTGGGCTAACGTCTGCGCTAACTCATCAGCTTCAGCGACGGTGACATCAATCAACAAGTCGTCAGCTGAAAGGCCAAACTGACTCAGGCTTCGCTGACAAACGTACACCTGTTCTATGTCGTACAGATCCATCAACTTAAACGCCGAGATGTAGTCTCGGGACAGTGTCTGTTCAGGCTGCTGTGCTTTGAGAAGTTGTGTCACACCATCACCAACAAAAAACACGGCGATATCTTCACTATAAGCGGACGCAGCTAATAACGCGTCTAACCCTTCCCTACCCGCAGCGGTAGTATGAGGAAAGCTATTAAATACAAAGGCTAATTTTCTCAAAACTGTACCACTCTGTCTTGCGTGAGTAGCGCTTCGGATAGGCTGCCTAAACCAGCCTGTGTAAATCCAGTAGCTAAGTTAGAGCCACTAAGCTGATGCTGCTCTGCTTCTTCAGAACTGATGATGCCACGTCTTAATGCCGCCGCAACACAAGTCTCAAGGCTCACATTGTGTTCATTTGCCAATTTCTGCCAAGCCGCAGCCAAATCAAACTCATCATTGGCTGGCACTGTAAGGTCAGAGCCGTTACTTACGCCGTCTTGATAAAAGAATACACTATGGAGTTTGTGGCCCTGTTGAAGCAGAGCCACGGCAAACTGGTAAGCACTTCTTGCTGACTGTGAACCGTAGAGAGGCCCATTAACTAGGAGTGTATAGCTTAACAACCCTCTTCATCCTCTGTTTTACGCTGACGGATATATAGGTATACGGTGTGCTTAGAAATATTCAATCGCTCAGCAACACGGTTAATCGCATCTTTGATATCGAAAATACCTTTGTCGTACAGCTCCATCACGATTTGACGGTTCTTGGTATTATTCGATACTGACTTGTCGGCATTGATCTCTTCAATAGTGCGCTCAACCGTTTGGTCGACAAGCTCTTCAACGTCGCTTGCAAAGTTAACCGATGAGGCAGCTTCGTCTGCGTCTTGTGTCGGCATGAAAGATTGCAGCACTTGTGAGAAAGGCGCATCCAGGTTCACGTTAATACACAGCAGGCCAATCACTCGGTCTTCACCATTGCGGATAGCCACAGTGATCGACTTCATCAACACGCCGCCTTTAGCACGGGTGAAGTATGAGCGTGAGAAGTTACGTTTAGAACCTTCGATATCTTTTAGCATCTTCAATGCAAGGTCAGTAATTGGCGAGCCAACCTGACGCCCGGTATTCTCACCGTTAGCAATTTTAATTGCAGAGGTGTTGAGGTCTTCTAAAGAGTGCAGAACGATCTCACAAAATGGGCCAATTAGACTCGCAATGCCGTCTACCACCGCTTCATAAGATCTTAGAATGATTTTATCGTGTTCACTGAATGGCATGACATTGACTGATTCCATTTCAAGTAACACATCTGCATTGACTGTTTCTGTAGTAGTCACTTATTCCTTACCTTCGTGTGAAAAATCAACAAATTTATGTAAGTTTATCAGAAAATTTTAATTGCACACCTAGCTAACATTGCAACTAGTGATTTAGAACAAGTTTAAAAATCAAATACTCATATTCGAATCATAAAAAAAGCCTAACTTGAAGTTAGGCTTTTTATTCAATCTGCGCTTTTTACAGCGGGATGTCTTTCAGCTATTACTGAGCAGCAGGTGCTTCAGCGTTATCAATGCTTAGTAGTTCAACTTCGAACACTAGCGTTGAGTTAGCTGGGATAGTCGGTGTGTCTTGCTCACCGTATGCTAGCTCTGGCGGGATTACGAATTTGTACTTAGAACCAACTTGCATTAGTTGTACGCCTTCAGTCCAGCCTGGGATTACGCGGTTTAGAGGGAATGTTGCTGGTTCGCCACGGTCGTAAGAGCTGTCGAACTGAGTACCGTCAGTTAGTGTACCTTTGTAGTGTACTTGAACAGTATCTGTATCTTTTGGAGAAGCGCCTTCACCTTGTGTCATTACTTGGTAAAGTAGGCCAGATTCAGTTTGCTTAACGCCTTCTGTTTTAGCGAACTCAGCACGGAAGTCGTCACCTGCTTTCTTAGTTGCCGCTGATTTCTCTGCCGCTTGTGCTTGCATAGTTTCAGCAACACGCTTGTCTAGAGCTTCAAGCGCTGCACGAGTTTCTTCTTCGTTAAGTGCAGTTTCCTCTGCGAATACGTCTTCAATACCTTGAAGAACCATGTCTTTGTCTAGGTTAATGCCTAGCTCGCTTGGCTTATCAATGCTTGTGCTCAGGTAGTTTGCGAAAGATACGCCGATTGCGTATGCCGCTTTGTCATCTTCGGTTTTAAAGTTTACTGCTTCTACTTTAACTTCTTCTACTTGAGGTGCTTCTGCCTTTGGTTCTTCTTTCTGACAACCAACTGCTAGCATAACCGTTGCGGCAAGCAGTGATACTTTTAAAACTGATTTCATTGAATACTCCAATTAATGGCCAAGCCATTGGTTATTGTGCACAAATCTAATGATTAGATTGGTGTGAATACGTTAGTTATAACAATATACTAGTCATATGTCTTTCGACACAAACCGGATTATTAGAAGTGATGCAAATATTTTTCCATTCCTTGATATGTGCAATTGTCATCACCTTGTTAAATGGATGCTTTTTCTTTCAAGACGATGAGCAGCGTTGGGAAATAGAGCCCAGCGGCGCCACCAGCTTTGCTTTAAGTAGAGACGGACGCTTCGCCCTACTCTACTCTCAGCAGAAACAACTGCTGCTTTGGGACCTTGCCGAAAACAAAGAGTTAGCTCAACTCGGCCCTCAAGATCAGTCCGAAAACCAAGTGTCGCGTATTCGAATCTCTGACAATGGCCGCTTTGCCATTACTGCTAGCCAAATGAACTTCGCCGTTTGGGACCTATCTTGGACCCAAGCTGAAGGACTATGGTCTATCTCTGACGGCTTGATTCGCGATGTTGACATCTCTAGCAATGGTGAAAAAGTACTGCTCGGTTTATCGAATGGTAAAGCCATCTATGTGGACTTAGTCACCGGACGCCGTCTGGAGTTCCTTGCTCATAGAGAAAAAGTTAATTCCGTCGCCCTTTCTTCGAACGGTCGCTATGCGCTTTCTGGTGGTAACGACTACAAAGCCTACCTGTGGGACACCGAAACTGGCTTGGTATTGCGCACCTTTGAGCACGAGCAAAGAGTCGTACGTGTCGCCTTACAACGGGATGGCGAATTAGCCTTTACTTCTGATGGTGGCAATCAAGCGATGATTTGGGATCTTAAAACGGGAGAACCTCAAGCTCAGCTACAGAGTTGGTCGAGACAACTGATATTCTCCAGTGCTCGTTTTTCCGATGATGGCAGCCTGTTAGTGACGGGAACTCCATCCAGCCAAGTGAGCGTTTGGAATACTCAGGATGGCAAACGACTTTCACGACACGATGCTGAGCCACTAAAAGATACTCGCCCTCCTCGTGCGGTAGTGTATGATGCAGCCTTTGATGATAAAAACCGTGTAATATCGGGCACCTCTGCGGGCATCGCCCAAGCTTGGAATGTGGATTAAGAACGATGACAGAAAAGCGAGTTGAACAGTTAGAAAGCCGCGTGAATGACTTAGAATGTCAGCTAGCTTTCCAAGAGCAAACCATTGAAGAACTTAATGAAGCGCTTAGCCAACAACAGATGTTGATCACTAAGATGCAAGACCAAATGAAATATGTCGTAGGTAAAGTGAAGAACATTGACGGTTCGAACTTAGCTGACGCATCTGAAGAGACGCCACCACCACATTACTAATATGCGTTGCCAATGAGCTGCAGCTTGCTGGTCTGGTTGAAAAACAAAAGGCGACAGAGGATATCTGTCGCCTTTTGTGTATCTGATTGGGAATTTGAGTTACACCGCAGCTTGGCTAGTCATCGGCATAGATCTTAACTTCCACTCGTCCTTCAGTATCAACGCTAGCACGGTACATACCGGAACTGTTCATGCCGAAGTGAATATCACCTTGGCCATCAATCGCAATCAAACCACCTTCGCCACCCATGGTTTTCAGCTCACCTTGGATTATGTGTTCACATGCGGTATGAACATCTTCTTTAAGATAACGCATGCGCGCAGCTACATCACTGGCAACCATTTTTCTTAAGAAGAACTCACCCATGCCAGTGGTAGAAACCGCAACATTACCATTCTCAGCAATTGTGCCCGCACCAATGATTGGCGAATCACCGACTCGGCCGTACTTCTTGTTTGTCACCCCACCAGTACTGGTCGCTGCTGCCAAGTTGCCTGATTGGTCTAATGCCACAGCGCCAACCGTGCCGTACTTTTTGTCATCTGGATATTTCTCAGCTTGCTGTTCATCGTATTTCGCTTCAGACAGAGCAAATATGCCTTTTTCTTTCATCGATTGAAGCTGATCGTAACGACGTTCAGTGAAGAAGTAGTCTTGCTCAGTAAAGGTATAATCGTGTTCAAAGGCAAACTTCTCCGCCCCCTCCCCAATCAACAGTACATGGTCGCTTTTCAACATCACATCGCGAGCTAATTCGATCGGGTTTTTAATATGGCGAACACCAGCAATAGCACCGGCATCCATTTCACGACCGTGCATCACCGACGCATCCATCTCCACAAACTCATCATGCGTAAGAACGGACCCCTTACCAGCGTTGAAATGTGGGCTGTCTTCCATCACCTTTACCGATGCCACTACCGCATCCAAAGCATCACCGCCCGATTGCAGCACTTGGTAACCAGCTAACACTGATTTTTCTAAAGCCTCAGTAATGCCCGCTTTTAGCTCATCACTCATTTGCTCTCGCAAGATGGTTCCTGCACCACCGTGAATGGCAATTGAAAAAGGTTGCGACATGTATACTCTCCACTGACGTATTCTTGTTATCTATCGCTATCAATATCATATCCAAAGCCCGATGTCTGATAGCAACAACAAATCTTTCACTAGCGGTCATGTTCACGCCAGAAAGCACACCCCCCAATACGAAAAAAGCCTCCACAAGGGAGGCTTTCATATTCTAAAACTAAACCGTCAACTCGGTATTAGTGAGAACCACAGCTACCGCCGCCGCAGCAGCCGTCTTTTTTCTCTTCACCGTGGTCGTGGCCTTCGCCACCGCAGCAACCGCCTTCGTGATCATGGTCGTGACCGTGACCGCCACAGCCGCCTTCTTGGTGTACGTGACCGTGTTGAACTTCTTCTTCAGTCGCTTCACGAACCGCTACTACTTCAACGTCAAACGTTAGAGTTTGGCCAGCTAGCATGTGGTTGCCATCAACAACAACTTCGTCGCCGTCTACTTCAGTTACTTCTACAGGGATTGGACCTTGATCAGTATCCGCAAGGAAGCGCATGCCAACTTCGATTTGTTCAACACCTTGGAATACGTCAGCAGGAACACGTTGCACTAGTGCATCGTTGTGCTCGCCGTAAGCGTCTTCTGGAGTAACAGTTGCAGAGAACTTGTCGCCAGCAACTTTGCCTTCAAGCTCTTTTTCAAGACCTGTAATTAGGTTGTTGTGACCGTGAAGGTAATCTAGTGGAGCTTCTGCAGTTGATTGGTCAACTACTACGCCATCTTCAAGTTTCACTTGATATGCAACACTAACTACTACGTTCTTTTCAATTTTCATGAGAGCTCCAAGGAGGTTTGGACTAAGCTCCAACAATTGAGCTTAGGAAAAATTCTGTACCCGGATATTATGGGGATCAATTATCGAAACTCAATCACTCAGGCTTAAAAATACCGATCATTTCTTGATTCGCGTGTTCAGATTTCTCTACAGTTTTCGGTTTACGTTGCTCTGAGAAGTCACAATCGACACATTCCACCAGCTCGATATTATTCTCAATCCACCAACGAAGCGTGTCTTGAGTATTGCAGCTAGGGCAGCTCGCCCCTGCGATAAAGCGTTTTTTCTGTTTCACGTTAATATCCTTTACTACTCTGGATTCGCGGTTCTCTATGCTTGATATGAAAGCGAATAGGAACGCGTTTATTATTTGGTTTCTCTTGGCAATAACTTTTGGCTCAAAGCATGAATTAGATACTCGAGCCATTCACTCTAAACAGAGGCTATTGCCAATAGTTACGAGATTGGTGGTCATTCTCCATCTCGTGTCCAAAGATCTCTTCAAGCTCTTTACGAGCCTCTTTCGCTCTTTGGGCTAACTCTGCGTCTTCATTATGCTGAGGCAGTAATTCTTTCAGCATACCATTATCCAACTTCCTAAAATGTGCTTCTGCTCGCTTCGCTTTGTATGGATGCATGCCAAGTTCAGTAAGAGTTTGACGGCCAAGGTCCAGTGCTCCAAGGAAGGTTTCACGCGAGTAATTGTTTACCCCGTGATTAAGCAATTGGTACGCTTCAACACGGCTTCGTGCACGTGCCAAGATTTTAAGGCGTGGGAAGTGCTGCTTACACAAGTCGACGGTTTTCATGATTTCATCAGGAGAGTCAGTACACAACACAATCGCTTCGGCCTTATCTGCCCCCGCTGCGCGTAACAACTCTAAGTGAGTGGAATCACCGTAAAATACCTTGTAACCAAACTTTCTCAGGATGTGGATTTGGCTTGCGTCACTTTCCAAGATCGTAATGCGGATCTTATTGGCGTACATCAGACGACCGATGATCTGACCAAACCGGCCAAAGCCAGCAATAATCACTCGAGGGCTGCGGTCAACCACATCCGAAGACATCGCATTTTCGCTGATTTGATTCAATTGGCGAGCAAAGAACTTATCTTGCAGCTTAAGCATTAATGGCGTGGTCACCATTGAGAGACTCACCACAACTAGCAAAAATGACACTTGCTCACCACTCAAGATGCCTTGTGCACTTGCCGCTGTGAAGATAACGAAAGCGAATTCACCACCTTGGCTGAGAATCATCGCCATACGGCTGCGCGCTTTAGCCTGAGTACCAAACATTCGAGCAAGGGCGTACAAAACCAAACCCTTTAGTACGACCAACGCTAGAACAGCGATCAATATTGCAAACGGGCTTTCGGCTAATAAACCTAAGTTAACGGCCATACCGACTGAGATGAAGAACAGACCAAGTAACAGTCCTTTAAATGGGTCAATCGCGATTTCCAGCTCATGTCGGTATTCACTTTCCGCTAGAAGTACGCCCGCTAAGAAAGTACCCAATGCCATCGACAAGCCAATTTGTTGCATGATAACGGCAATACCAATCACCAATAGCAGAGCAGCAACGGTGAACAACTCACGCACACCACTCATTACCACATAACGGAAAAGAGGCCTCAACAAGAAGTGTCCACCGACTAGTAAACCAACCACACCACCTAACATCCACAACATGTCTGCCCAGCTGCCGCCGGTGTTACCTGCAAGTAAAGGCAACATCGCCAACATAGGTATTACAGCAATATCTTGGAAAAGTAGTACTGCAAAACCTGACTGGCCTGCTTCCTTACCACCAAGCTCTCGCTCTTCAATGACCCTCAAAGCGATCGCGGTCGAAGATAGGGCTAAACCCATGCCTATTACTAGGCTTGTTTGCCACGTTAAGCCAAACATACAGGCGATAGCAGTAATAATCAGAGTGGTAATCAGCACTTGCGCACCACCGAGCCCGAGAATGGGCGCTCGCATCTGCCACAGTTTTTTAGGGTTAAGCTCTAAACCAATCAGGAAGAGCAGCAGCACCACCCCGAATTCGGAAAAGTGCAGAATCGCTTCTACATCGCTGATTAAACCGAGTCCCCATGGGCCAATTGCCACACCAGCTAATAGATAGCCTAATACCGAACCTAAACCGGCGCGCTGCGCGATAGGTACCGCAACCACCGCTGCAGCTAGGAATATAACGCTACTTTGCAAAAAATCATTAGTCAGAGCCATCGTTCGCTCCTATATCTTGTAGCGGGTCTCGCAACCAGTTTCGATAAGCCTCTGCGTGTTGATAACGTGTCATGTCTGAGACATTTCGTGCCCAGTGTAAAACCAAAGGTGGAATCCAGTTCATCTGACACAAAGCGGCTGTGAGTTCGAAAGGTTGTAAAATCTCTTGTAATGGATATTTATTATAGCCTGCTGCTCCAAACGCCTCTTCTTTACCACCCGTAGTGATAACGCTACGCCAGTGTTTACCTTTCAATGCACTTTGCTCACCAAACGCAAAGCCTTTACCCAAGACCCGGTCAAACCACTCTTTTAGCAATGAAGGACAGGAATACATAAACAGAGGGTGTTGGAACACAATCACATCATATTCAAGGAGCAGAGAATGCTCATACGGCACATCGATAAAGAAATCAGGATAGATGGCATAGAGATCGTGAATTTTAACGTGCCCGAGCGACTCTATTTTCTTAACCATCATCTGATTGGCAATAGAGGTTTCTGGCTCTGGGTGCGCGTAGATAACCAATACTTTGGGCACTACTTTGTCTGTCGAGGGAGTATTACTCATTCCTTTGAAGCATTCCTTTTAAGGCTAAACGGTGGCAAGGCCACAAGAATTTAAGCAAAAGTTATTAATATGTTATTGGCATCATAACGCAAATTGCATTGTGATCGACTTTTATCTGGTTTCAGCCTACTATGCAGGCGTCTGTTCATCTCTAATTTCTATGCTATTTCTATGATTACTTTCTCTGATATTCAATTGCTACGCGGCGGTAAGCCCCTCCTCGACCAAGCATCTGCGACTCTTCACCCTGGCGACAAGATTGGCTTGGTAGGTAAAAACGGCTGTGGTAAATCGACGCTGTTCGCTTTAATTAAAGACGAACTATCGATTGATGCTGGCTCATTCAGCAAACCTGCTCATTGGGAAATGGCGTGGGTTGCTCAAGAAACCCCAGCGTTAGAAAGAACAGCAATTGAGTACGTGATTGATGGTGACCGTGAATATCGTGGCCTTGAAGATCAGCTGCAAAAAGCAGAAGTAGCCGACAACGGGACGCTAGTTGCAGAGATTCACGGCAAGATAGAAACCATTGGTGGTTACAGCATTAAGGCTCGCGCAGCAGAATTGCTAGACGGCCTAGGCTTTAGCCAAGAACAAATGACGTGGAACCTGACCCAATTCTCAGGTGGTTGGCGTATGCGCTTGAACCTAGCGCAAGCCCTACTGTGCCGCAGTGACTTACTGCTGCTCGATGAGCCAACCAACCACTTGGACTTAGATGCGGTAATGTGGCTAGAGCGTTGGCTACAAAGCTACCCTGGCACACTGATTCTTATCTCGCACGATAGAGACTTCTTAGATCCTATCGTCAACCGCATCGTGCACGTAGAAAACCAAAAGTTAAATGAGTACACAGGTAACTACTCATCGTTTGAGAATCAACGAGCGCAAAAACTGATTCTGCAACAGGCGATGTACCAGAAGCAGCAAAAGCAGATGGCTCACATGCAGAGCTACATCGACCGTTTCCGTTATAAAGCTTCAAAGGCTCGCCAAGCGCAAAGTCGTATTAAAGCGCTAGAGAAAATGGAACAAGTACTGCCTGCTCAGTTTGATAACCCATTCAGCTTTGAGTTCAGAGAACCAGACGCACTACCAAACCCAATCATGATGATGGATGAGGTCTCTGCAGGTTACGATGACAAATTAATCCTAGAGAAGATTCGCCTTAACCTTGTTCCGGGTAGCCGTATCGGTCTACTGGGTCGCAACGGCGCAGGTAAATCGACACTTATTAAGCTGCTTTCTGGCGAACTTAAACAGCAAGGTGGCGAGCTGAGCTACTCACAAGGCGTTAAGATTGGTTACTTCGCACAGCATCAACTAGAAACGCTGCACCCAGAAGAGACACCACTGCAACACATGATGCAGATTGCGCCTAAACACACCGAACAACAGCTGCGTGATTATCTAGGTAGCTTTGGCTTCCAAGGCGAGAAAGCACTGGATAAAGTGGCTCCTTTCTCAGGTGGTGAGAAAGCACGTTTAGTATTGGCGCTGCTGGTATGGCAAAAGCCGAACCTGTTGCTACTCGATGAACCAACCAACCACTTGGATCTCGATATGCGTCAGGCACTGACATTCGCTCTACAAACATTTGAAGGCGCGATGGTTATCGTATCGCACGACCGTTACCTACTTCGTGCAACTACCGATGACCTGTACCTTGTGCACGACCGCCAAGTTGCGCCGTTTGACGGTGACCTGAACGATTACTACAAGTGGCTAACCGAACAGCAAAAAGTGGAACGCAAAGAAGCACAAGCGCAGGCTCCAGCGAAAGATGGTGCCAACAGTGCT
This sequence comes from Vibrio chagasii, assembly GCA_041879415.1. NCBI lineage: Bacteria > Pseudomonadati > Pseudomonadota > Gammaproteobacteria > Vibrionales > Vibrionaceae > Vibrio > Vibrio chagasii. Next base: position 104,732 of record CP090853.1, read on the forward strand.
GCTGCGAAAAAAGAGCAAAAGCGTAAAGAAGCGGAGTTCCGTAAGTTAACCGCACCAATCCGTAAAAAGCTGACTCAATTTGAAAAGCAGATGGATAAACTGACGCTTGCTCTTGAAGAAGCCGAGCAACAATTATCCGACACTTCACTGTATGAAGCTGAAAATAAGGCTAAACTGAATGAAGTACTCGCCCTACAAGCGAGCAGTAAGTCACAACTTGAAGAAGTTGAAATAGATTGGATGTCCACTCAAGAAGAGCTTGAGCAGATGGAACAGGATATGGATAACTTATGAGCCCAAAGCACGCCCCAATATCACTAACACTGGAACGACTATGGCAATTTAGCCTTCAGTATTACAGTGTGCGCGGTGTTAAAGATGCGTGCTTAACTTTGCAAAACCAGTTCCACGGCAACGTCAATCTACTGCTGCTCCTCAAATGGCTCGATGAGCAGCAAGTGTCTTTTGCAGAAGAAGAGTGGCACAAAGTACAGCAGTGCTTAAGCCGCTCAGAAACCCTACTTCATAGTTATCGAGAGTTACGTAAGCATCTAAAAGAGCATGTTGTCGACTCTCTCTACCGTGAAGCCTTACAGTTTGAACTGCAACTTGAGAAGCAGCAGCAATCCGACCTTGTCGACTGTATCAACTCGCTGCAACTTTTCACCAATCAACAAGCGCCACTGGCTCTGCAATATTGTCGTCTACTCGGGGCAGAAAACCTCTATGACGCATTTTCTGAACCCGCCCCTCAGCCTTAACTCATTTTCTTTCTCTTTTGAGTTGTTCCGGTACAAGCTTACTCTCGTATTGATATTTCGCTCCACCTAACAAAACGAGTGCTCATAGCAAGCAGAGGCTAGCTCGTACAAGTTTGATAATATTCAATCAGTTACTCACAACATGTTTTTACATTGAGTCTCAGCGAAAGGCTTGCGCTTGCACCGAGAATCAACCAAGCTCAAATAAAAACGTGGGCGCATCGTAATACTTAGTACTTTTCAAAGCCCATAAAAAGCACGGACTGTTTTATGACCATATTTACCGCAGCGGCTGGTTTATCTAACCCACACTTACAAACTTTAGTGCCAAGGTTTATCAGAAAGCAGGCGTTGTTCCATCCTACATGGCAAACCTTAGAAACGCCTGATGGTGATTTCCTAGACCTTGCTTGGAGTGAATCACCAGATAACGATGAACTGACGAGCAACAAACCTATCTTTATTCTGTTTCACGGATTAGAGGGCAGTTTTGAGAGCCCTTATGCCAACGGGCTGATGAATGCATTTGCGAAGGATGGTTGGTTGTCCGTGATGATGCACTTTAGAGGTTGTAGCGGTAAACCGAATCGCCTGGCTCGCGCATATCACTCAGGTGAAGTTGAAGATGCTCGCTTTTTCCTGAGGCACCTGCACGCACAGTTTCCTAATAACCCTAAGGTGGCAGTCGGCATCTCTTTAGGTGGAAACATGTTGGCGAATTATCTGGCAGAATATTCAGACGATCCCCTGCTATCAGCGGCAACCATAGTGTCAGCTCCGTTTGATCTGGCTTGTTGCGCGAGTCGCATTGAGAAAGGCTTTTCTAAGCTCTACAAGAAGTACCTGCTCAGCTCTCTCAAATCAAACGCCCTAAAAAAGATTAACCTGCTGCAAGAGAAGCTCGACATCACCGTTGAGACAATCAAGAAGATTGATAAGTTGTATGAGTTTGATGAACGAATCACCGCGCCTCTGCATGGATTCAAGAACGCTCAAGACTATTACGCACAGTGCTCTGCACTTCCCAAACTCAATAAGATAAAGCTACCGACTCAGATCATCCATGCTAAAGACGATCCTTTCATGACCGATGATGTGGTTCCTAAGTTCGTGCTGCCAGATAACATCGATTATCGCTTGTTTCAGAAAGGGGGGCATGTTGGATTCATTACTGGTAGTACACTAAAACCAAGGTTTTGGTTAGAAGAAGCACTGCCTGCCTACTATGAAAGTATTCAAGGTTCAGCATAACGGTTAAGCCTGCTAAATATATAAGTGAAACCTTGATAAGATTGCGCAGCCCCTAATTGGTGTTGTACTAAAACATCACTAGACACACTCATCAACATATCAATGAACATAAAAGAGAGAAGTATTTATGATCATCCCATGGAAAGACATCGAGCCTGATACGCTGGAAAACCTCATCAAAGAATTCGTACTGCGTGAGGGGACAGACTACGGCGACGTGGAGATCTCTCTACAAAACAAGATTGACCAAGTGAAACATCAATTAGCTTCTGGTGAGGCCAATATCGTGTTTTCCGAACTGCACGAAACCGTTGATATCCAGCTCACAAAACGCTTCTAAGCTGCGCTTAACACAGAGCCGTGTTATAGTGGAAAACGATTGCTAACAAGTAAGTTACTCATAAGACAAGGGTTGTCATGTCCGCTAAACATCCAATTATTGCGGTGACGGGTTCTTCAGGAGCCGGCACCACCACTACCTCAGAAGCCTTCCGAAAAATGTTCAATATGATGGACGTGAAGGCTGCTTGGGTTGAAGGGGATAGTTTTCACCGCTTCACTCGACCAGAAATGGACGTCGAGATCCGCAAGGCACGTGAGCAAGGTAAGCACATCAGCTACTTCGGCCCACAAGCCAACGACTTCGCAGCATTAGAAGAGTTTTTCCGTAAATACGGTAATGAAGGTACTGGTAAAGTACGTAGTTACCTACATACGTTCGATGAAGCTGTGCCTTATAATCAGATGCCAGGCACCTTTACGCCATGGCAAGATATCCCTGAAAATTCAGACGTGATGTTTTACGAAGGCCTACACGGCGGTGTGGTTGATGGCGACATTAATGTCTCTCAACACGTCGACCTGCTGATTGGCATGGTTCCTATCGTAAACCTAGAGTGGATTCAAAAGTTCGTTCGTGACACACGCGATCGTGGCCACTCACGCGAAGCAGTAATGGACTCCATTGTTCGTTCAATGGATGACTACCTTAACTATATTACCCCGCAATTTTCGCGTACTCATATCAACTTTCAGCGTGTCCCAACCGTAGATACATCAAACCCACTTAATGCCAAAGGGATTCCAAGTTTAGATGAAAGCTTCGTTGTTATACGTTTGCGCGGCATCAAAAACGTCGATTTCCCGTACCTTTTGGCGATGATTGATGGCTCATTCATGTCTCGTCATAACACACTAGTGGTGCCAGGTGGCAAGATGAGTTTTGCTATGGAGCTCATTGTGAGGCCAATCCTACAACAACTCATCGAAACCGGGAAAATAGGTTAACAAAACGACATTCTGGCTGATTACTTTTCATACCGTGATCATGTGCACAATTTTGCGTAAAAAATCGTAGCTTGGTCACGATTAAAATCAAGAAATAGTACCTGAAAAAGGATACTATTCTTAAACGAAACACAAGATAGCTTGCAGCGCTCATCGAGTGCTCTTATCCTAAGAAGTCAATTCAGGCTTAGCTAAAATACGGAAAGCGGCAAGCATACCCTGCAGAGGAAGTGAGATATTATGGTTCTAGGTAAACCTCAAACCGATCCAACATTAGAGTGGTTCCTTTCACACTGTCATATTCATAAGTACCCTTCAAAAAGTACTTTGATCCATGCTGGTGAAAAGGCAGAGACCTTGTACTACATCGTTAAAGGTTCTGTGGCAGTTCTTATTAAAGACGAAGAAGGTAAGGAAATGATTCTTTCTTACCTAAACCAAGGCGACTTCATCGGTGAGCTAGGCTTGTTCGAAGAAGACCAAGAGCGTACAGCTTGGGTTCGTGCTAAATCTCCTTGTGAAGTAGCTGAAATTTCTTTCAAGAAGTTCCGTCAACTTATCCAAGTGAACCCAGACATCCTAATGCGTCTTTCAGCGCAAATGGCAAGCCGCCTACAAGTAACTAGCCAAAAGGTTGGTGACTTAGCGTTCCTTGACGTTACAGGTCGTATCGCTCAAACGCTACTAAACCTAGCGAAACAGCCAGATGCAATGACTCACCCTGACGGCATGCAAATCAAGATCACTCGTCAAGAGATTGGCCAAATCGTTGGTTGTTCTCGTGAGACAGTAGGTCGTATCTTGAAGATGCTAGAAGAGCAGAACCTAATTTCTGCACACGGTAAGACTATCGTGGTATACGGCACTCGTTAATTTCGATTAACTGAGTCAAAAATATGAAAGCCACCAAATGCGAATTTGGTGGCTTTTTCTTTATTGAGAGAAGATACGAGATACGAATGGAACACATGAGGCTCTCGCCTTGTAAACATTCTCGAAGCGAAGCGTACCCGCTTCCCTAAGGCAAAGCCCTTGCTCGTATCTTTCGTTAACCGTTGGTGCTTTCGAAGATCTTGTCCGCCGATGCAGCAACAAAACCAGTATAAAGCTCACCATTGGCCATCGCATAACGCTTAGCGAACTCATAGAAGCCACCAGGAATCATCTCATTGCCTTCAACAAATGCCACTGGCACTTTGTCTGCCATGGTTGATGATTGCTCTAACAACACCTCTGGAGAGCCTTTCACCTCACCACCTGATGCGTTAATCGTAAAGCCAGCATCACTCAGGTAGTCATTCACTGCTTGTACTTCATCGAACTTGTTCAGTTGATTGACACTAACCGTGAAGTGGTTGGCACCGTAACCGTGAGCCGCTAACCAAGAGGCGTATTCGCTCTCCTTCGCTAATAGTTGGAAATCAGCGAAGCTCAAATCCCAAAGGCGGCCACCAAATAGGAATTCATGTCCCTCTAACTTACTTGCATCAACCTGCTCAACCAATTTGGCAACGATCTGCTGTAATTCACTAGAACACTCTTCTACCTTCAACTCACTAATAAACACTTTCGGTTGTTTTGGATCTGGATGTTCGTAGTGTTTAGCCACTAGCTTCTTACTTTCAAACAAGTAATCACCACATGCTTTGTAACCCAGCTCAAGGAATGGCTTAGCTAATGTTTCAATACCTAGAGGGGCAACATTAAAAGTACGCAGTGCAATGTGATCATTGATCAGCGCTTCATCTTCTTTTAGCAAGTGATGTACTTTCTCTGCCGACGGGCAAAGTCTGTGAATGTAATCGTCCCATAGTGATTTAAAGAGTAGATCGGGCGTCATGGTGACTCCTTGTCAGAGGTTCTAGCAAGCTAGTAATTTGGATTAGAAAGGGAGAGACTGAGACACAAAGTCAGCAGCCATCAGCCTGTGACATACTTGTTCTATTATTATCTGCCGCCCAACCTTGATGCTGAGCGTGGTTAAAATAAGGAAGCGATACGCCGCTCCCCTATCTCATAACTATCGAATAAGCCTGAGCTTAATATCAACCTAAACTACAGCTCGATACCTGGGCTAAATGTTGCTGGCAGCTGAGTTTCACCACCTTCCATTGAAGCCATTGGGTAAGCACAGTAGTCCGCTGCGTAGTAAGCACTTGGACGTAGGTTACCTGACGCACCCGGGCCACCAAATGGTGCATCACCACTTGCGCCTGTTAGCTGACGGTTACGGTTAACAATACCCGCGCGAATATGGTCAACGAAGTATTCCCACTCAGCATCGTCGGTTGAGACCAGGCCTGCAGACAGACCAAAGCGAGTGTCGTTAGCTAACTCAACCGCTTGCTCTAGCGATTGGTAACGAACCACTTGCAGCAATGGGCCGAAGTACTCTTCATCTGGTAGCTCAGCAATGTTGGTTGCATCGATAATGCCTGGAGAAACAAATGCTGCTTCGCCCGCTTTTGCCTCCACTAGGCTGATACCACCTAGAGATTGCAGGTTAGCTTGTGCCTCTAGAATAAACTTAGCTGCAGCTTCAGAGATTTGCGGTCCCATGAAAGGAGCTGGTTCTGCGAATGGCTGATCAACACGAATCTTTTGCGTCGCTGCGACCAGTTTTTCGAGTAGCAGATCACCCTTCTCGCCAACAGGAACATACAGGCGACGAGCACATGTACAACGTTGACCAGCACTGATGAACGCTGATTGAATAATGGTGTATACCGTTGCGTCTGCATCACCGTATTGGTCACTGATCACCATAGGGTTATTACCACCCATCTCTAGTGCCAGCATCTTGCCCGGTTGACCCGCGAATTGACGGTGAAGGATGTGACCCGTATTAGCACTACCCGTGAACAGCACACCATCAAGACCTTTAGCATCCGCTAATGCGATACCTGTCTCTTTAGCACCCTGCACTAGGTTGATTACACCAGCAGGAAGACCCGCTTCTTGCCATAGCTTCATCGCAAATTCACCTGTCCAAGGTGTCTGCTCTGAAGGTTTGAATACCACAGTGTTACCCGCTAGCAATGCAGGAACAATATGACCATTAGGTAGGTGGCCCGGGAAGTTGTAAGGACCAAACACCGCCATCACGCCCAACGGACGGTGACGGAGTACAATTTGGTTACCCGCTGCTTCACGTGATGCTTCACCAGTACGGTCGTGATAAGCACGAATAGAGATGGCGATCTTGCCCGCCATTGCGCCTGCTTCAGTGCGAGTTTCCCAAATAGGTTTACCCGTCTCTTTTGCGATAATTTGCGCGATCTCTTCGCTGTTCTCTTTTACCTTTTCCGCGAACTTCAACACGATCGCTTCACGCTCAGCAAAGCTCAGTTTTTTCCAAACTAGAAACGCTTCGCGAGCTGCTGTCACTGCAGATTCAACCTGTGCAGGTGTTGCACTATCACCCTGCCACACTACTTCGTTGTTGTATGGGCTTACTGATGTCATGGCGTCACCTTGACCTGCCACCCATTGTCCTGCTATCCACTGAGTCATACTTCTATCCTTAAAATCTTCGACAGATAATCGCCGCTCTTATTGAGCCAGCATGCGAACGAAATCGCCTTCTTTCACTTCAAGAGCGCTTGCTACTTCAGATGATAAAATCACTGTGTCGCTTGCTTGGTCATACGCACCTTTCGCGGCTACTGCGCGGAAGTTTTCAAACGAGGTATTACCAATTAGGAAGTCTTTAGAGCTAGAGTGCTCTGCAATTTGAACCTGTGCTCGAACGGAGTGACGCACAGATTCGATGTTTCTTAAATCACACTCAACCGTTGGTCCCGCATCAAAGATGTCGACGTAACCACGATTAGTGAAACCTTCACGTTCCAGCAGTTTCAATGCTGGGCGAGTGTTGTCGTGCACTTGACCAATCACCGCCTGAGCTTCTTCACTCAATAGGTTTACATAGATTGGCAGCTTCGGCATAAGATCCGCGATGAAGCCTTTCTTACCAATACCCGTTAGGTAATCGGCGAGTGTGAAATCAATCGAGAAGAAGTGCTCTTGCAACCATTTCCAGAATGGCGAGTTGCCTTCTGCATCTGATACACCACGCATCTCAGCAAAGATCGTTTTCGAGAAACGCTCTGGGTGCTCAGCCATCAGTAGGAAACGACACTTAGACATCAGTCGACCGTTCAAGCCTTTGCGGTAATCAGGACGTAAGAACAACGTACAAATTTCGCTGCAACCTGTGTAGTTATTACCAAACGTCAACAGCTTAACCACGTTATTGACTTTAAGGCGTTGTGAAGAGTGAACCACTTTACTGATGTGGTACGAGTAAAAAGGCACGTCCCAGCCAATCGAAGCTTCGATACCTGTTGTACCAGCGACTTCACCTGTTTCAGCGTCGAAACCCACCATTAGGTAGCCTTCATCACCAGGTTCAATCACGTCTGCTTTCGCAAAGCTGTATTCAGAGTGGGTAATTCGGTTAGTTAACAATTCTTCGTTAACCGGAAGAGATGTGAATCCATGACCTGATTCAACTGCACAGGTGTGCAGCGCATCGTAATCAGACAGTTTTATTGGGCGAACAACTAGCATCAATATTCCCTCCAGATGCAAAATAGGCCCAAAACCAGAAGCTTGGGCCTTTAGCAGTACGTCATGGGATCGCTCTAGTGGCGACCATTCCTATGACGCCGCTCAGGCTAAACTAGCGTAGCGATTGCTTTGTCTAGTTTTGATAAGCCTTCTTCAATTTCTTGTTTAGTGATAACCAGTGATGGAGTAAAACGAACCACGTTTGCACCCGCAACCAGTACCATCAGACCTTGCTCGCCTGCTGCTACCAATACGTCGCGCGCACGTCCTTGCCATTCGTCATTTAGTGCAGCACCCAACAGTAGGCCTTTACCACGAATCTCACTGAAAATTTGGTATTTATCGTTAATCTTAGTTAGACCATCACGGAATAGCGCTTCGCGCTCTTTCACGCCAGCCAGAGTTTCAGGTTGACTAACTACGTCAACTACAGCTTCTGCTACCGCACACGCCAGTGGGTTACCACCGTAAGTAGAACCGTGCGTACCAACCTTAAGGTGTGTTGCCAGTTCAGATGTCGTTAGCATTGCGCCGATAGGGAAACCGCCACCTAGTGACTTAGCCGTGCTTAGGATGTCTGGTGTTACACCTAGACCTTGGTAAGCATAGAAATCACCAGTACGGCCGTTACCTGTTTGTACTTCATCAAAAATCAGCAGTGCATTGTGTTTGTCACACAGTTCACGAACCGTATTAACGAATTCAGCCGTTGGAGAAATGATACCGCCCTCGCCTTGCAGAGGTTCCATCATGATTGCACAAGTGCGATCAGAGATATGCGCTTCTAGAGCCGCAATATCGTTGTAAGGCAGGTGAGTTACATCGCCAGGTTTTGGACCGAAGCCATCAGAGTAAGCCTCTTGACCACCAACGGTTACAGTAAAGAAAGTACGACCGTGGAAACCTTGTTTGAATGCAATGATTTCAGATTTCTCAGGACCGTGAACATCTGCTGCCCAACGACGAGCTAGCTTAAGTGCTGCCTCATTCGCTTCTGCGCCAGAGTTCGCAAAGAATACTTTTTCTGCAAAACATACGTCAGTTAGCTTCTTCGCTAAACGCAGTGCAGGTTCGTTAGTCATTACATTACTTAGGTGCCAAATCTTGTTTGCTTGCTCAGTAACGGCATTCACCATTGCAGGGTGACAGTGACCCAAACAGCTCACAGCAATACCACCAGCAAAGTCGATATACTCTCGGCCTTGTTGGTCCCATACGCGTGCGCCTTCCCCTTTTACCGGGATCATTTCCATTGGGTTATAACAAGGCACCATCACCTCATTAAACAGACTACGTTCTACATTATTTTCCACTGTCATCGTACATTCCTTCTCGATACCGCAAGCTTCGCAAATAAGCGTAATGATTCATAAGTGAGACGAAAAAATTTTGTCTCGCTACAATCCCGCTGCAGCATTATATTTACATTTAATTAACGTTTTCAATAGTAGATTATTCTTTAGCCATCCCTCACAACCAGCTAAACCTCACTACCTATGACTATTTATGCATCAATCAACCTGTTTTATGAAGCTTTTTTTACGTATACGCCTATCCTGCAAAGGCAAAGCCTTACGGGCACAGCGGTATATTGGGTTCAAAAGGAAATACGGCGAATAACTTTGCATAGGCTAAAAACTTAGCCTGATGAGGAAGAAATGTTATAAAAAGTGATCAGCGTCAGAAGGATCGAGCTCGGTAAAACTCGAATTAAAACGTATAACGAGGGAGTTCGCAGGTTAAACTCACCTATTTAGGAGAGTAAAACGCCTGCTTTAAACACTTAACGTGCTAAAAAGTTAGCCAGAAGTTGGTGCCCTTGCTCTGTTTTAATCGATTCAGGGTGGAACTGAACCGCATCAATTGGCAAGGTTTTGTGTTGATAGCCCATGATCTCATCCATACTGCCATCTTCAAGCTCTGTCCAAGAAGTCAGTTCAAAGCAATCTGGTAGTGTGCCGTTTTTCACCACAAGGGAGTGGTAACGCGTGACGGTTAGTGGGTTATTCATCCCTTGGAAAACACTCTTACCATTGTGGCGTATCGGTGAAGTTTTACCGTGCATCACTTGTCTTGCTCTCACTACTTCACCGCCAAACACTTGAGCAATGGCTTGATGGCCAAGACACACACCTAAGATCGGCAACTTGCCAACGAAGTGTTCTATGACTTGTAGAGAGATACCCGCATCATCGGGTGTACAAGGCCCCGGGGAGATCACAAGGTGACTAGGATTCAGCGCTTCAATACCCGCAATATCAATTTCATCGTTGCGTACAACTTTTACAGTTACCCCTAACTCACAGAAATACTGATATAAGTTATAGGTAAAAGAGTCGTAGTTATCGATGATAAGTAACATGGGTGAAATCGTTTGCTAAATACTAAATGATTGGGAGATATAGGGGCGGTATTGTGCAATACCCATAGCGAAAGGCAAGTGGAAACTGCATTTCACCAATAATTAAGGCCAACCTAAGTTGACCTTAATTGTTTACAGATAACTGTCAATTACCCGCATTCGGTGACGTGTACTCACTGTCACCGTTAGCAGTAAAGCTGATTTGCTTACTACTTACGACGACGCCACATCGCTAGACCAAACAGCGACATTAACGCGCCAAAACCAAACGAACCACCGACTTTTAGCTCAAGAACCGCTGGATCATGATCCGATGAGCGGAAGTGGTCTTGGTACTTAGGTAGGTCGCCTTTGTACTCTTCGTTGTAGTCAAACAGCGTCGATTCACCACCATTGATATGCCAATCGGTCGCATCCACCACCATGTCTTTTAAGCTCTCGCTCACCAATAAGTGGTCTAACGCACCCACTTCATCATTGTATGAGTAGCTCCAGCTGTCTGGATGCTTCTGCGCGACCGCATTAGCATAGCCGTAGTTCTTAGTAATCACAGCACCGTTATCACCAAACTGCTCAACGCCATTAATGTAAGTGTTACGCGCCGCTTTGATCTGCTTGCCGTACTTCTCTTCAGAGTAATCTGTCAGCACCAGCATTGGATCTTCCATGCCATACGAGTTCATATCACCCAGAATCACTTTGTGACCTTCAATGCCATCGAGTGCTTCACCCAGTGCAACCGCCGCTGCAACACGGAAGTTCTCACATGAACCTTGCTTATCGGCATCTACGCCACCTTGACCGCCTTGCTCAACAGGTGCTGCATCTTCCCAACACTTAGAACCTTTCGATTTAAAGTGGTTAATCGCTACAGTCAGTTTCTCTTTGGTGCCCTTCACCTTAAAGGTTGGCGCCAGAGAGTCACGTTGGTAGTTCTTACCATCTTCAATCACCTTACCAGAGTCGTCTAACACCTCTGGTGCTTGCTGGCTTGGCATCGCGATTACACGGCTGTCTTTAAGCTTAACCACCTTCTTACGGTAGATAACACCCGTAGTAATTACATCAGTGCCGATCGAGTCCATTTCGTCGGTCACGCCATCTTCATTAGAGTCGACAGCGACGAAGGTGTAACGGTCTTTCTTATGCTCAATGCGGTCATTCAGTTGATTCACAAGCTGTTGAATTGCCGAACCTTCACCAAAGCCGTTGTTCTCAATTTCCATCAAGCCAATGATGTCAGCATCCAAGCGAAGAATCGCGTTTACAATCTTCTCTTGCTGTACTTCAAACTCAGTGATGGTGTTTGCACCACGGTTATTACCATGCTGGTTCGCATCACCGCCAAATGGAGAGTTGAAGTAGTTCAGGACATTAAAGGTCGCAATACGTAAGTCGCCTTCATCCATATCTGGTTTGTCGGTACGTGGGTCGTTGCGAACGAAGTTTTCAGCGGTGATCTGGTTAGTCGTGATCAGGCGGTATTCACCATAGCTGTAGGTCAACACACCTTCTAGACCAACAATAGTGTCATCAATACGGATGTAGTCTTCCGTTGAGCCATCTTGGTCGATGTCAGTACGGCCAAAGTCTGGGTAGAAAGGAACTTGTCCATCACCTGCTTTTTGGTCAGTTTCTACGAAAAGACGACGATCAGCATTGTCTTCCATTTGCTGTTTCGCTTCATCAGAACCCGCTGCGAAAAGTTGGTTTGGTTGCATGTTGATACGCTCATGCGCCAAAACCATGTTGTTACGACGACCAGCGTAGTCATAACCGAAAGTACGCGTCACACGCATATCAAGTGCTTCGGTTGTTTTCACCAACATGCCTTCATAGCGTTCAAGTGTCGCCGCAAAGTTCTCGTCTGTATCTAATACTTCAATGGCTGTCGCTTCAGGCGCATCCTGCTCGCCTTGCTTTAACCATTGATTGTTTTCAACTTTAAGCTGAGTGTGGCTGTAGTATTCTTGCACTTTACCTTTCACACACACTACATCGCCTGCAGCTAATTCAGAGCTAGATTGATTGGTATGAACAAATAGACCTTCAGAAGTGCTTGGGTTGAAATCATCCTCAAGAGCTTGCAAGTAGAAACCTTTAGTTAGGCCGGTAGTAACTGCGCTTACCACTCCTTTTACGAAATACTCATCGTCGGTGATGTACGGGTAGCCATCGATGAACGGCGATGTTGCGCCCTCGCCTTGGATTTCTTGAATGGTGGTAAATACTGGAGCAGCACCGTCTTGCGTACAAGCGAAGGCTTCTGGCAGCTCAACATTATCTAGAGAACCTAGACCTTCAATACTGTCCTTCGGTAGCGATACCCATTGTGAAGCATCAAACGTCGCCGATGGGGTTTGCTCAGCACGAACTAAGGTAACATCTTTACCCCAGTCGACATCGCCCATCACGCCAACCATGTCCAACACGCTTGAGTCTGCATTCAGGATAGCCAACGGGTCATCACCATTGTGATTAGCCAATGAAGCATTAAGAATGTCAGCGACCGCTTTAATCTCATCGCTTGCACTGCTATGCGCAACAACAAGTACCTCACCAGGCGCTAAAACGTGGCCATCTAAAGGTAAAGTGGCTCCCCATGATCCGTTGCCATTCGCTGATTTAGCCAGTGAATAACCATCTAAATTAATGCTGCTGTCGCTGTTATTGGCGATCTCAACCGCTTTGTTATAGCTGCCGCCTTCCACGTATTGTGAAATAAACAAATCAGCGTGTGCGCTTGTGGTTAACAAGCTACCAATTGCCACTGCTAGCAATGAAGGTTTGTGTAAAAGAGCCATCCGTTTCACCTGAGTTCATCGATTTATAATTACTGCCATCTATGGGCAGTCATGTATTTTGTGGTAACTATCAGGTTTATTTATGAAAGGAATAAGTCAGTTGGCAAGAAAATGAGGAACTTATCACTTTGGAATCATCAATTGTTTGGCACGCAATATATTTCCAACACAAATAGAAATGAGTAAAAATTTATAAAACCAAAACTCATTTAATAAGATATCCTGCACAACACAGATGTTACAGATGTGTTAGCCATTACATGCGTAAATCATCAATTAAAACAGCACGATTATTGGGAAGCCTTAACTAGCGGGCACTAAAAAGCCCAAATTAAACGCAGTTACTTTGGGCTTAGATTTTACAGCGGAAGGTGTTGAGTCACCCTATGGGCGAGTTACAAAACCTACTGCTTCGTATGCTTTCTTCAGCGTTACTGCTGCGCGCTCAGAAGCTTTTTCTGCACCCGCTTTCATTACTGCGTCCATGTAGGCACGGTCAGCACGGATACGGTGGTATTCCGCTTGAATCGGCTCAAGCATCTCAACAATCGCTGCACCCACATCTTTCTTGAACGGGCCGTACATTTCAACGCCTTGGTACTGCGCTTCAATCTCTTCGAATGTTTTACCTGTTGCTGCCGAGTAAAGGCCCATCAGGTTAGAGATACCCGCTTTGTTTTCCCAATCATGGGCAATGCGTGGTGGTGTTTCTGCATCCGTTTGCGCTTTGTTGATCTTCTTAATGATCGACTTAGGCTCTTCTAGCAGAGTAATTACGTTCTTGCGGTTGTCGTCCGACTTAGACATCTTCTTCGTCGCATCTTGTAGGCTCATTACACGTGCATTCACTGTTGGGATGTACGGTTCTGGCACTTCGAAGATTGGTTGCTCTGGCGAGTAGATGTTGTTGAAGCGAGTTGCGATATCACGCGCTAACTCTAGGTGTTGTTTCTGGTCGCTACCTACAGGTACTTGGTGAGCACCGTAAAGCAGAATGTCCGCAGCCATCAGTACAGGGTAATCAAACAGACCTACGTTCACGTCGTTTGAGTGACGCGCAGACTTGTCTTTAAACTGAGTCATACGGCTCAGTTCACCCATTTGTGTGTAACAGTTAAGAAGCCAACCAAGTTGAGCATGCTCTGGTACGTGAGACTGAACAAATAGCGTGCTCTTCTTTGGATCAACACCGACAGCAAGACAGATAGCTAGTGCGTCTAGAGTCGCTTCATGCAGTGCTTTCGGATCTTGGCGAACCGTAATTGCGTGAAGGTCTACCACACAGTATTGGCAATCGTAGTCATCTTGCATCTGTTGCCATTGACGTAGAGCACCCAAGTAGTTACCGATACTTAGTTCACCAGATGGTTGAACACCACTCAATACGATGGGCTTGCTCATGGTTTTAATTCCTTTGCTTATTCGCTAAGTCAATTGATGGCTTAGCTTCTTAACTTAAATATAGAAAAGCCGCACAGCTCTTTCTGCGCGGCTCATCCAGTGTACTCATTGATAAGTATTTTGCTAGTGGGTTAGCTAACTTTTGTCCGCTTTATGCAGAAACTAGAACGACGTCGAGCAATTGCGCGACATTATCTGCCACATAGTCAGGGTTTGATGCTGAAATAGGCTCACCGTGATTGTAGCCGTAAGTCAGGCCAAATGAGTGACAACCCGCGTTCTTTGCCGCTTTAATGTCGTTGCTTGAATCACCAACCATTAGCATCTCTTCTGCTTTCACATTGTGCTTTTCTAGCAACCAGTTTAGCGCTACTGGGTTCGGTTTTTTCTCTGGGAAAGAGTCACCGCCAAGTACATCTACAAAGTACTTATCGATGCCGTGTTGCGCTAGTACGTCTGGCACAAACTTCGATGGCTTGTTGGTTACTAATGCCATAGTAAAGCCAGCTTGGTGCAGCTCTGCCAACGTCTCTTTTACTGATGGGTAAAGGTGGCTCAGCTTATGACCGCCCTGTTCGTAGAAATCATCGAACAAGATACGCGCTTTTTTCAGCAGCTCGGGTTCTAAGCTTGGATCCACCGTTAGGTTGCGGCTTAGTGAACGACCGATAAGCACGTCAGCACCATTACCTACATAGTCACGAACTTGCTCTTCACTCACTGAAGGGAAGCCTAACTCCTGACAAGCTTGGTCAGCAGCTACTGCCAAATCAGGCACGCTGTCTAACAAGGTTCCATCCAAATCAAAGGCGATCAGTTTTATTGAGCTTAATGACATCTTACTTTCCTATTAATTATATTCGTCTCATATGTTGAGCAATAAGACGTAAAAAAGGGGCCAATCAGCCCCCTTAATCTAAATTTTTTGATTTTAGGTCAACTGACCCTAGTTCTACTTTTATGCGTTTACTTTTGCAAGCTCTGCACGCATCTCATCAATCACTTCTTTATAATCTGGTTGATTGAAGATAGCTGAACCAGCAACGAACATATCTGCGCCCGCTTCTGCGATTTCACGAATGTTATCAACCTTTACACCACCGTCGATCTCTAGGCGAATATCACGACCAGACTCGTCAATCAGCTTACGAACCGCGCGCAGCTTATCAAGCGTGTGAGGAATGAAAGATTGACCGCCGAAACCTGGGTTCACAGACATCAATAGAATCATGTCTACTTTGTCCATGATGTAATCTAGGCAAGATAGTGGTGTTGCAGGGTTTAGAACCACGCCCGCTTTACAGCCGTGCTCTTTGATCAATTGTAGAGTGCGATCGATGTGCTCTGATGCTTCTACGTGGAAGGTAATCATCGATGCGCCAGCTTTTGCAAACTCAGGCACGATGTTATCAACTGGCTTCACCATTAGGTGAACATCGATTGGAGCAGTAATACCGTAGTCACGCAGTGCTTTACAGATAGGCGCGCCAAAAGTCAGGTTAGGTACGTAGTGGTTATCCATCACATCAAAGTGCACAACGTCGGCACCGGCTGCGAGTACTTTTTCAACGTCTTCACCAAGACGAGCAAAATCTGCAGACAAAATTGATGGAGCGATTAGAAAATCTTTCATACCAAACCTCTTAAGAGTAAGTAAATTGCGAGTTCACCGCCTTGGTGGCACCTCATACGCATACAAGATTCAACCCCAAGACTATTTGGTGTGCAATTCTACCTAAGCACCTAGGCAGATCCTAGCAGTTCGAAAGATTAGTTTAAGAAAGTACCTGTTGGTCACTCAATTTGAGGTGTTCGAGGTTATTCTGCTGCAGCGTGTTGCTGGTTTTTATCTTGATGAAACAGTGCGAGTAGCTCATCCACTTTATTACGACCAGCGCCATTTCGGCTGATGGTGCGTTTAACCTTCACTACGTTCAACTCTGCACCATGATACAAGCGACGCGTTAATGTCGTGTCGTGGTTAGAAATCAAAACAGGGATGCCGCGTTCAGTCGCCGCTTTTTCAGCAACGTCAGCCAGTGCTGCTTGATCATCTAAGCTGAAGCCATTACCTGCGTAAGAGGTAAAGTTAGCGGTATTTGAGAGCGGTGCGTACGGAGGATCGCAGTAAACCACGCAACCTTTACGGGCACGGCTAAAGGTCTCATGGTATCCCTCACACACGAAGGTGGCCTTTTTCGCTTTCTCAGCAAAAAACTCCAGCTCGGCTTCTGGGAAGTAAGGTTTTTTGTAAGAACCAAACGGAACGTTAAAACCGCCTTTCTTGTTGTAGCGACACAGGCCATTGAAGCCAAATCGGTTCATGTACAAGAAAGCAAGTGAGCGATACATAACATTGTCAGTATCGTTGAACTGAGCTCGAATATCTAAGAAGGCTTCTTTGCGGTTGTTCTCAGGGCAGAACCAACGCTTTGCTTCCGCAATGTAGGTCTCAGGGTCGGTTTTAAGTAGGTTGTACAGGTTGATAAGATCGGGATTGATATCAGCCAGTAGGTACTGTTCGTAGTCCGTGTTCAAAAACACAGAACCAGCACCAACAAATGGTTCTACCAATTTACGAGCAGGTGGCAGGTGACGTTGGATGTCTTCAACTAGGCCATATTTACCACCAGCCCATTTTAGAAAGGCACGCTGCTTTTTCATT
The DNA here is from genome assembly GCA_041879415.1 of Vibrio chagasii. Classification (NCBI taxonomy): domain Bacteria; kingdom Pseudomonadati; phylum Pseudomonadota; class Gammaproteobacteria; order Vibrionales; family Vibrionaceae; genus Vibrio; species Vibrio chagasii. The sequence continues at coordinate 121,835 of CP090853.1, forward strand.
TACTGCTCTATCTATCAACACAAAAATACGGCTGCGGAATGTAACATATTTTGAGACTAAGCTCAGGGTTATTTCGCACGTTCTATCTCTCGATGCACCTGATTCATCGATTTTGCCCAAGGTTCTAACTGTTGAAGTGGTTTCGAGAGTGTACTTACCGCATCTCGCGCCACCTGAATCGTCGGGTAATCTTGGTAAGTGATAATAAACCACTTGGTATCGCTACGCAGAGTTGGGTAAATACGAACCTTGTTCTCTAGGTCGTATTCTTCGATGAAAGATTGCACATCCTCCAGTGAAGTCATCGCACTCAGCTGTAAGGTGTACGCTCGTGGCGAGATAGCTTGTAGCTCCTCTCGAGCAAACGAGAAGGTGATCTTCTTAGTCGGAGGCGTTGATTCAGTTAAGTCAGACTCTTCATCAGCTGGAGCAACCGCTTCAGCGTCAGCCTGTGAATTAGCCTCTACTTGAGTGTTCTCTTCAACCGCAGCATCAATGGCGCTGGTATCAGCACTCTGAGCTTTATCATCCAGTAGAGCATCAACCACATCCGAAGTAATCACGACACGCTGTTGGTCTTGCTCAACCTCACCTACGCTAGCCGTCTCTTCCACTACAACCGGTGGCAAAGATGAACTGTCATCATCAGCGCCTTGATAACTGATGTCAGTTGACGTTTCAGTGTCTACCACTCCCTCAACACCAGCTTGTTCTGAGCCACTGTCCACTTCAAAGGTTGGAATAGCAGTCTGCTCGATTGGTGCGATCAGAGATTGCGCTTTGTCATCCGGGGTCGGTTGGCTGAACATCCACCAATAACCACCACCAATTAACAACAGCAACAGGGCTACCACAATCGCGATATTGATTGGTGAGCCAATGATTGAGCGAATAATAATCCTTTTTTCCACTTTCAATTCTCCTAAAGCCATTAACTCGCCAGGCAGAGGTTGCGCTTTGTTAAACGCACGTCGCACACGAGTTTCAGACTCATCATCCACATATCGAATCACCAGTGATTCAAAGAAATGTTCAGCTTCTGGTTGCGAAAGGTCATCGATCTCAAGATCGATAGGCTTGTGTTGTTGGCCGTAACTTAGACGTGTGAGTAAGGTATCTAGGTGACCAATTTCTGAGAAAAGAACGACATTGATCGTCCATTGGGGATTAGCTTGAGCTTCCAGTACCAACATCCATAGTTCGGATACCAATAGCTCAGAGAGTCGGTGGGCATCATCGACAACGATAACCACACTACACGGCTCACCATCCAGCAACCTTGCTAGGCTATCAGATAAGGAGTCATGTTGATTAAATAGCGGATCAGAAACAATTTGGCTAAGAATAAGCGCGCGGCGTTGTTGGTCGTCTTGGCTTGGATGACAAAGCAGTAAACACTGATTTTTTTCTGTCGCCCACGCTTCGAGATAACGCTGTGCTAACCAAGAACGGCCAGAGCCAGGTTTACCAGCCACCGTTACTAGATTTGAACCAAAGTTAGTCAAAAGCTGTAAGCGCTCTAGCAGCTCAACTTGAGACTCTAACTCTAATACTCTTAATTCATGAGCCAAACTCATTGCGGATCCCTACTGATTAGATCGATCAGTAAAACGCTTCAGTTGCCTAGAGTTTAACTAGGCAACCTCACAACCAAATTTAAAGAGTACGGCAGAAATCAATCGCTTGTTTAATGATGTCCTGAGGAACATCAGCAACCACTTCAGCAGTACCAATACTTGTTGGCAATACCAGACGTAATTGACCAGACAGCACTTTCTTATCACGCATCATGTGCGTCATAAAGTCTTCAAAAGACATGCTTTCTGGCGTATGAACTGGCAGTTTCGCATTCTTGAGTATAGAAATAATTCGCTCAAGCTGCTGCTGAGTGATCAGTCCCTGTAACTGAGCAGTTTTCGCTGCCATTACAGTACCTGAAGACACAGCTTCACCATGTAGCCAATTACCATAGCCTAGTTCTGCTTCGATCGCATGACCAAATGTATGACCTAGGTTCAATAACGCTCTGATTCCTGACTCTTTTTCATCTAGAGCAACCACTTCAGCCTTAATTGCACAACAACGAGCAATTGCAGTAATCAGTGCTTGTTCATCAAGTTGATAAAGTTTCTCTAGATTCTGCTCCAACCAATCAAAGAAGGCTTCATCGTAAATGATGCCGTACTTGATGACTTCAGCAATGCCCGCTGCAAACTCACGCTCAGGAAGCGTTGATAAACAGTTGGTATCGATGATCACAGATTTTGGTTGGTAGAATGCACCGATCATGTTCTTACCAAGAGGGTGGTTTACTGCGGTTTTACCACCAACAGAAGAGTCCACTTGAGAAAGAAGCGTTGTCGGGATTTGAATGAAATCAATACCACGCTGGTAACAAGATGCAGCAAAGCCGACCAAATCACCGATAACCCCACCACCTAAAGCAATCACCACCACATCGCGGCTGTAATTTCCTTCAAGCATGTAGCTCATCACTGAATTGAACGTTTCAAGCGTTTTGTATTGCTCACCATCAGGTAACTCTAGAAGAGATGTCTGACAGCCAACTTGATCCAGTAAAGATAGAATTTTATCAGCGTAAAGAGGCGCTACTGTCACATTACTGATAACAACGACTTTCTGCTTGCCTGATAAAAAAGAAAGGTACGCCGGGTCGTCAAATAACCCGGCGCCGATAGAGATAGGGTAGCTACGCTCAGCTAGATTGACCGTAATCCGTTCCATGGGTTTGCTCTCCGAAAAAAATGAACTTAACGTTCTTCTAGCATTTTTACGATCTGGTTGGCTACCACTTTTGCACTTTGGTCGTCAGTACGAACTGTGTAGTCCGCCACTTCTTCGTATAGTGCATTGCGAGATACAGCTAGATCTTCTAGCACATCACGCGGGTTGTCTGTTTGAAGTAGAGGGCGTTTCTTGTCGCGGTTTGTGCGAGCAAGTTGCTTTTCAATTGTTGTCTCTAGGTATACAACAATGCCTCGTGCAGATAGACGGTTACGGTTTTCTTTGCTCATCACTGAACCACCACCTGTCGCTAGAACAATACCTTGCTCTTCAGTCAGATCGTTGATTACAGATTCTTCGCGCTTACGGAAACCTTCTTCGCCCTCAACATCAAAAACCCATGCGATGTCTGCGCCAGTGCGCTCTTCAATCACAGTGTCAGAGTCTAGAAACTCCATATGAAGTTGGGAAGCTAGGTGTCTACCAATTGTACTTTTGCCGGCGCCCATTGGGCCAACAAGAAAAATATTGCGTTTCTCAGCCATGTTTTTAGCAGTAATTTACAACGTTAATTCAATGACATCGCCACAAGGTAGGTCAGTACAAGTACTGAAATTAAAAGGCCCGTGGCACCGATTCCTCACAGATAATTCGTGATAAGACCCGAAATTATCAAGGTTAGGTGCCACTAATGCAACTTTATTTTTAATCTAATTGTACGTTACTGAATCACAACTTTAGGTGTAACAAAGATAAGCAGTTCACTTTTACCCACATTTTCGTAGCTGCGGCGGAACAATGCACCCAATAAAGGAAGGTCTCCCAACAGAGGAACTTTATCGACTGTACTACTGACACTGTGTTGAAATATTCCACCAAGAACAACGGTTTCACCATTATTAACAAGCACTTGCGTACCTATCCTTTGGGTATCTATCGCGACCGCCTCCCCAGTTCCTGTTTTCACCACTTGCCCAGGCCTATCCTGAGTCACACTCAAATCCAGAACCAAGCGATTGTCTGGCGTGATTTGAGGGGTAACTTTCAAACTCAACACAGCTTTCTTAAATGCGACGGACGTTGCACCACTCGAAGAGGACTCTAAGTAAGGAATTTCAGTACCTTGCTCAATGTAAGCCGGCTTTTTATTGGTGGTGATTAAGCGTGGGCTAGAGATGATCTCCGCCTTAGACTCTTGTTGCAGTGCCGATAACTCAAGATCGAGCAGCGTATCTGAGCCTAACTTGGCCACCTGAAACGCAATACTCGAGGCATTTGGCGATGTCGCCGCCAAATTCACATTAAGGTAATCATCAATCACGCTGCTGCCACCATCATCATAAGGTGTAATGGCTGACGGGTGGTTGCCTTCAATTGAACCACCAACAGTGAAGCTTCCGTTGGTCGATGAAACGCCCCAGCGCACGCCGAGTTCATCAAGGTTACCTTCGGTGACGGTAACAATGCGCGCCTCTATCTGAACCTGCTTCACGGGAATATCTAGCGACTCAATAATGCCGCGAATCACCGCAATGTTCTCTTCCAACTCGCGAATCAGCAAAGAGTTCGTGCGTTCATCTATGGTAATTGAGCCGCGATCAGACAACATGCTCACCGCCCCTTCACCGCCAATCATGTCGGCAATATCGGTGGCTTTGGCAAAGTTAATCTTGATGATTTCTGATTTAAGTTCCCCAAGCTCTTCTTCTAAGCGGGATTTTTCGAGCGCTTGCTGTTCTCTCAGATCCAGTTCTGCTTTGGGAGCGACCAAGATAACGTTGCCATCAACGCGCTTATCCAAGCCCTTAACTTGCAAGATAATGTCGAGAACTTGCTGCCAAGGAACACCATCCAAACGTAGCGTCAGGTTACCCGCGACCGAGTCTGATACCACCAAGTTGAACTCATTGTAGTCAGCAATCAACTGAAGGACATTTCGAACTGGGATATCTTGGAAGTTAATCGATATCAGCTTACCTTCTTTTTCAAGTACGCTTTTCTCCGTCGCAACTTCTTCAATTGTAGGCTTACTGATCACCACCTCGATAAATCGCCCCTTGAGGTCATATTCGTATTGATAGTCACTGTTAATCGTTGCCAATAACCGAGTGCTTGGTGTCTCTTTGTATACTTCAATACCCTCAACCAGAGTCGCGAAGTCTTTGACGTCCAAAAGGTAGAGCTTGTCATCATCCACTTCTGTATTGATAAGTTCGATGCTCAAGCCTTCTTGTGCTCGCTGAACATCAACGACCGCGCTGCTGGTTGCTAGCTCAATAATAATGACAGCGTCTTTATCCTTGTTAACTCTAAAATCAATGTTCTCTAATTTATTGGACGAGCTCTCTGCGTAGCCAAATACGCTAAAAACCAACATCATAGACACAGCAAAACCTTGTAGAGCTTTGCTCACTAATCCACTTATTCCTTTATTCATATTTACATCTCATATCCACATCATGTGACATTGGTTTATTTCAGAGCCAGCCTAACGTTGCGCTTATGCCAACAACCTAAGCCATCTGGAAGAGTTTCATTAATCAGAACGTACTGGCTCGTCACCTTAGTAACTCGCCCGTTGTTTAAGCCGATAAACTGGCCTTTTTTCACATTGACGACATTGCCCTTAGGCGTCTGTACAAGCCCAAACACACTCGTTCCACTGCCCATCACACCTTTCAAGCGCAATTTACTCAGTGGATATTTCTCCAACTTGCCACTGCGAGCACGGGCGCTGGGTTGCCAGCAATCTTTCTTCACCAAGGGCTGGTTTTGCACAATCGCTTCTTTGGGTAACTCAAAGGGGGGGCGAAAAGCACGTCGTTGATAGGTAGCGGCTGAGAACTCAGTCGCAGGAACAAGCTGCTCAACTTCTTTTTTCGCTTTGAGCTCAACCTGCACCACGAAGTCTTCTAGTGAGTCTTGATTGGCTTTGCAGCCTGACAAGATCAGCAGTAACAACGTTGAATAGAGCGCGCTATTGAGCCTCATCGTTGACCTCCGACTTAAACTGGTAGGTATAAGCTCGAACCCTAAAGTGAAGTGTGCTGCTTTCTTGGCTAACTCTCTGCCAACTCACATCATCAAAGCTGATGATTCGCGGGAGCTTGGCGATAGCTGCAGAGAAATCACCAATCTCGTGGTAATCACCCGTCAGTTCAATGTTAAGAGGTAAACGGTATAGAAAGGCTTTGTTCTGTTTTTCGCCCCAGTCGATTCGGGTAAAGGTGAGTGAGTTGTCTAAGCCAAGCTCATTAACTGATGCCAACATGCTCGCCAACTCCTTTTGCACAGGCAGCTGTTCTAACAGGTAATCATAGCGACTGGTTAGTTCATCCAGTTGGCCTTGAAGTTTAGGTAAAGCGGCAACCTTATTGGCTTTGATGCGCAGTGTTGCTTTCAAGGTCTGCTCTTGCTGCTTCATCTGTTGTAGCTCATCATTCAAGGGCAGAATATAGAACCAGGTTCCCAGCCCTTGAATGAGCGCCACCAGCAATAGAATCACCAATAACTGAGGCAACAGTGGCCACTCGGTGATCTCATCAATATCAAGCTCTTGCAGGCTCATCATGTTTTGAAAGCTAGCCATGGTTAGCCCCCTTACCCTTTCGATGTGCAGTTGTGCTCTCTAATGACACAGGGCTGAACACGAAAGACACCTTGAAGGTCTGAAACTCTTTATTGAATCGCTTACGGTTATGGACAATAGAGTGCATCTCGACCCCTTTGAGGGATTCAGAGCGTTCTAAGTTATCCAGCATGGTGGCGAGACGAGCGGTACTGTCACTGATGCCCGCCATCTCAATCTCTTGGCCGTTCATCTTTATCTTGTCGACATACACGCCCTCAGGAATCAGCTCCGGCATCAAGTTCATAAAGTCGGTGGTTTTATTGCGACCGAGCTGCAAAGACTCCACGACATCAAGTCGAGTCAAAATGGCTTTGTGCTCTTGCTCCGCGACTTTGAGTGACTGAATCTGTCGGTCGAGCCCTGCAATGTATTGGTTGAGATAATTAAGACGAGCTTGCTGTTTAGCCTGTTGATCATGGAAATAGTTTCCGACGGCCCATTGCCCAGCCCCAGCCACAATCACGCCAAGGATAACTAAATGGATAAAACGCTTTCGGTGTTGAGCACGAATCTCATCTCGCCAAGGTAGCAGATTAATTTGATGCAACATGCTTCTCTCCCTGCCATTTAAGTCCGCTCATTGCCATACCCGCAGCAATACCAAAATGTTGCCAATCCATTTGCAGGCGGCGCTTCCTCGCGACCTTATTTTCAAACAGGGATAAAGGATTCAATGATTCACAGCTCAGCTGAAAATGGCGCTCAAGCTCTTCAGTCACCATTGGCGTACTGGCCCCCTCGCCCATTAACCAAATACCAGAGATAGGTTGGTGAGCATTCACCGAGGAATAGAGCTGCAACTGACGTTTGAGCTTTTCAATCAAGTTAACGATAAATTGATGAGTGTCCTGAGCACTGCCAAACGCAGCCTCGATATCATTGGGATTCTCGATACTGCAAAGGTCTTGCGTGCCAAAGGCGATGTCTTTATAGAAAGGGGCTGCTCCGTGAGGAATGATGCCCAGCGAGGTTTGATCAACACCAATGTCCACCAACAGCCAATTGTTTTTCTCTGGGTACAAGCGTGAGGCAAGCTGCCACACATGAAGCAAACCATGCGCCTGCGTATCAACGACAACAGGTTTAAAGCCAGCCTTGGTTAATGCCTCTGCTCGGCTATCGACCACTTCTTTACGTGTAGCATAAACCTGATAACTGCTCGTCGAACCTTTACCAAATCGTTTGTCTTCCAGCTTCACAAAATCTAAACTCAGCTCCTCGATGGGAAAAGGAGATTGATGGGCGAAGGTTTGATAAATCGAAAACTCTTTCTCTCTGTCTTCGAGTTCACTCTCAATTTGCAGTACCTTGCTGATCACCGTGTTATCAGGTACCGAAATGGCGACATTACGACAGCCGAAAGGCAGCCCTTTCCTAAGTTCTTTGAGTTTCTTAACAGTTTTCTGATACTCCAAAGTATGGTTAGCTGTAAAAATGTCGTCCGAAATCGGCAGCTCTTTGTATCCCACTAGGGCATACAATTCCCCCACGGGTTTTAGCACCACAGCTTTGATGCTGTGGTGATTTATATCTATACCTGTAATTAATGATGAACCCATGTGACCTAGCTCCTGAAGTGCCAAGCATTTCGTTGATTATCTAGGGGTTGTGATTATTAGTTAAATAAGCGTTAATAAACGAAAGCTAATTTTTTAGCCTAGAGTACAAGGGTTTGCTGCTTATCAGCCTTAACTAATCAGGGATTATCCGGTGAAGTTCATAAAGCGATTATTCATATTTACATTGATTTGCATGATTCTTGGAGTCAGTACAATTTTTGGGTTTTATTACTACGTAAAACCAGAGTTGCCTGATGTTGCCACTTTGCGCGACGTAGAACTCCAAACTCCAATGCAGGTCTTCAGCCAAGACGGTAAGTTGATCTCCCAATTTGGTGAAAAACGTCGTATTCCAGTGACTTATGACGAGATCCCTCGCCACTTAGTTGAGGCTTTGATTGCTACCGAGGATAGCCGTTTCTACGAACACCCTGGTATTGACCCAATCGGCATTACTCGTGCAGCTATCGTAGTCGCGATGTCAGGTTCGGCAAAACAAGGTGCGAGTACCATTACTCAGCAGCTTGCGCGTAACTTCTTCTTATCTAATGAGAAAAAGATCATGCGTAAGATTAAAGAGATCTTCATTGCGATCCATATTGAGCAACTGCTGAGCAAAGAAGAGATCATGGAGCTTTACGTTAACAAGATCTTCCTTGGTCACCGTTCGTATGGTTTTGGCGCAGCAGCACGCGTTTACTTTGGTAAAGATCTTCCGGATCTTACGCTGAGTGAGATCGCAACTCTGGCTGGTATGCCGAAAGCACCATCAACCATGAACCCTATCTACTCTATTGAACGTGCGACTAACCGTCGTAACGTTGTATTGCGTCGTATGCTCGACGAGAAATACATCACTCAAGCCGAGTTTGATGAAGCGAGTAATGAACAGCTTGTATCAAAGTACCACGGTGCAGAGATCGAACTGAGCGCACCATACGTGGCAGAAGTAGCCCGTGCTTGGATGGTTGAACGCTACGGTGAAGACGCATATACCTCTGGTATGAAGGTCTACACAACCGTTGATTCGAAGCTGCAAAAAGCGGCAAACCAAGCTGCGATTAAGAACCTACTTAGCTACGATGAGCGTCACGGTTACCGTGGTGCTGAAAAAGTACTTTGGCAAACCGCTCAATCGGCTTGGGATCACGACAAGATCGTTAAACACCTTAAGTCTCAACCAACTTATGGTGACTTAGTTCCTGCTGTAGTGACTGCTGTTGATTCAAAAAGCGCTAAAGTATGGGTGAAGAATCAAGGCGAAGGCACGATCGAATGGCAAGGTATGAATTGGGCGCGTAAGTTCCTAACAGACGACCGCCAAGGTCCAGCACCTTCTCAAGCAAAAGAGATTCTTGCAGTTGGTGAACAAGTTTGGGTACGTCATGAGGCGATCACAGGTGACGAAGTCTCTGAGGAAGCAACAGAAGAGTCAGTAACAGCAGAATCTGACACTCCAGTGGTTTGGCGTCTAAGCCAAGTACCAAATGCCAACACTGCATTCGTGGCAATGAATCCAAACAACGGCGCTGTATTGTCGATGGTGGGTGGCTTTAACTTCGTACACAACAAATTCAACCGTGCGACGCAATCTATTCGTCAAGTGGGTTCTGGTATCAAGCCTTTCATTTACTCAGCTGCAATTGAAAAAGGTTTAACGCTAGCTTCTCTTATCAACGATGCACCAATCAACCAATGGGATAAGAGCCAAGGTACTGCATGGCGACCAAAGAACTCGCCACCAACTTACGTCGGCCCTACTCGTTTACGTATTGGCTTAGCTCAATCGAAAAACGTAATGGCGGTACGTGTACTGCGCGAAGTTGGCTTAGATGACACTCGTAACTACCTAACTCGCTTTGGTTTTGATATCGATGAAGTGCCTCGTTCTGAAACTATTGCACTAGGTGCTGGTAGCTTAACGCCAATGAAAGTAGCGCAAGGTTACTCAGTATTCGCTAACGGTGGTTACTACGTTGAACCTTTCTACATCAGCCGCGTTGAGACTCCATTTGGCGAGACTGAGTTTGAAGCAACACCAAAAGTGGTCTGCAAAGAAGATTGCAAACAAACCATCACGACCGATCCAATGGCGGATGAATTTGCCGAGCAAGATGTGGATGCGAAAGTTCAATACGCTCCTCAAGTTATCTCTGAGCAGAACGCATTCCTAGTTCGTGAAATGATGTACAGCAACATCTGGGGCGGCGGTGATTGGAGTGCGGGTACAGGTTGGAACGGTACAGGTTGGCGTGCTCAACCACTGAAACGCCGTGATATTGGCGGCAAAACAGGTACAACTAACGACTCGAAAGATACTTGGTACAGCGGCTATGGCCCAGGCATGGTTGCAACAGTATGGGTTGGTTTTGATAACCACAACCGTAACCTAGGTCGTACTAAAGCGAACTCTAACCTTGGTAAGAATCAGATTACTGGTGCGGAAGCTGGTGCTAAGACAGCAGAGCCTGCATGGGTAGACTTCATGGGTACTGCACTGGCCGGTGTTCCAGCGCAACGCAAAGAGATTCCAGAAAACATCGTTCGTGTTCGTATTGACCGTGATACAGGCTTACTGACCAACAAGTACGATAGCTCATCAATGTTTGAGTACTTCGAGAAAGGCACGGAGCCAACTGAGTACATCACTGAGCGCTTCAATGATGATATCTACTCCACCTCTTCAGGTGAAACGGTAGAAGAACTGTTCTAGGTAGGATTTGTTAAACCTAGCCACTTGAACAAATAAAAAGGGTTGATATGAATTCATATCAACCCTTTTTTGTATCTATTATGCGGAGGTTAAGCTAAACGATCTTCTCCAACTGAGTGCGAATCGTCTCTGCCAATTGCTCAAAGCGCCCTTTCAATGGAGAGCCCGGACGGTACGCAACCACAATGCGACGTGAAGGCGTTGGGTTTACCGCAGGCACGTAACACACACCATCTTTCTGCTTTTCTTTTGGTACTGATAATTGAGGTAGCAAGGTAATCCCCGCGCCTGCCGCAACCATGTTACGCAGCGTCTCTAAGCTGGTCGCTTTAAAGCGCTCATCATCTTTTGCTCCCGCAGCAAAACAGAACCCTAGGGCTTGGTCTCTTAAACAGTGACCATCACCTAATGCTAAGACTGTCTGTCCATTAAGTTGAAGCATATCTACTGTGTCCTGCTGAGCCCATTCATGGCCACATGGAACCGCGACACTTAATGGCTCGTCATACACATCAATCTCTTTGAACACCGCCGTTTCATCAACCGCCGCCAGTACCAAGCAGTCAAGCTTGCCATCTTCCAATTGGCTCACTAATTGATGAGTTTGCGCTTCATGCAGGTACAGCTCTAACTCGGGAAAGCTCTCTTTCAGGTGAGGAACAATCTTAGGCAGAATGTAAGGACCCACGGTTGGAATGAAACCAATGTGCATTGGTCCGGTCATCGCTTCACCGTGACCACTCGCCATATCCTTAAAAGTCTTCACTTCGTTGAGAATACGCTTGGCTTGTTCAACAAGTTGTAACCCTGATTCTGTAAATATGACCTTCCTTGGACTACGCTCGGTTAACTGAAGTCCGATTTCATCTTCTAGTTTGCGTATTTGACCGCTTAGTGTTGGCTGACTGACAAAGCACGCTTCTGCCGCTTTACGGAAGTGTTTGTGCTCTGCGAGCGCCACCAAGTATTCAAAGTCACGAATGTTCATGATCAGTCTCTTACCTCAGGTTTAATAAGAACAAGGGTTTTCATAGCAACATTTAAAAGAAAATGCTATTGATAGAATTTACCTATCAAAACCATAACATCAAACGATTAGAGCTATCAAAGAATTTATCTAATAATGGGCTCAACAAAACGAAACAGAGCAGCGAAAAGCGTTAAGCTCTACTAGAACAAAATTAAAATATCATTTAAGGAAATCAATATGTTTGCATCTAAAGAAGGTCAATCAATCCCTCAAGTAACATTCCCAACTCGCCAAGGTGATGCATGGGTTAACGTAACGACTGAAGAGCTATTCAAAGACAAAACAGTTATCGTATTCAGCCTACCAGGCGCGTTTACTCCAACTTGTTCGTCAAGCCACCTTCCTCGTTACAACGAACTACATTCAGTGTTCAAAGAGAGCGGTGTTGATGACATCCTTTGTGTTTCTGTAAACGATACGTTCGTAATGAACGCATGGAAAGCAGACCAAGAAGCAGAAAACATCACATTCATCCCAGATGGTAACGGTGATTTCACAGACGGCATGGGTATGCTAGTTGAGAAAAACGACATCGGCTTCGGCAAACGTTCATGGCGCTACAGCATGCTAGTCAAGAACGGCGTGGTAGAGAAAATGTTCATCGAAGAAGACGTACCAGGCGACCCGTTCAAGGTTTCTGATGCAGACACTATGCTGAACTACATTGCTCCAGAGCACAAAGAGCAAGAGTCAATCACAGTATTCACTAAGCCAGGCTGTCCTTTCTGTATGAAAGCGAAACAGAACCTAATCGACAAAGGTCTAAACTACGAAGAAGTAGTACTAGGTAAAGACGCTACTACTGTAAGCCTACGTGCAATCTCTGGTCGCACAACGGTTCCTCAAGTATTCATCGGTGGTAAACACATCGGTGGTAGCGAAGAGCTAGAAGCTTTCCTAGGCTAATCACTGCCAAAAGGCTAACCCACTCACTTGTGGGTTAGCTAACCCTATCGGGTTGAATCAAGCTTGTGGCTCGCATTAACCACAGTCACAAGCTAAACCTAATAAAATAGAACCACAAAACTGACCCGCTATCCTGACTCACTAAAAAGTATCACATGAGTTGGAGGGGTTCGTTCAAACTAAATTTAGCCATTGCGAGAAAATTATTATGAAACGAGTCAATGTAGATGTAGCAGTTATCGGGGGCGGTACGGCAGGTCTAGGATCATACCGCGCTGCAAAAGCACACACTGACAGTGTCGTGATGATTGAAGGCGGCCCTTACGGTACAACCTGTGCTCGTGTTGGTTGTATGCCATCTAAACTGCTTATTGCAGCTGCGGAGAGCGTACACCAAATCGAGAAAGCTCCGGCTTTTGGCGTTCACCCACAAGGCGATATCGTAATTAACGGTCGTGAAGTCATGGACCGAGTGAAGTTTGAGCGTGACCGTTTTGTTGGTTTTGTTTTAGAAGGCGTCGATGAAATCCCAGAGCAAGATAAAATCTCTGGCTACGCAAAATTCTTAGACAACAACACACTTCAAGTTGATGACCACACGGTGATCACGGCAAAGCGTATTGTTATCGCAACCGGCTCTCGCCCTGCATACCCTGCTGTTTGGAATGAACTTGGCGACCGCCTCATCATTAACGATGACGTGTTCAGCTGGGATGATTTACCAGAATCAGTTGCCGTATTTGGCCCAGGTGTAATTGGTTTAGAGCTTGGTCAGTCGCTACACCGCTTAGGTGTGAAAACCAAACTGTTCGGTTTGGGTGGTCAAGTTGGCCCAGTAACTGACCCAGAGATAATGGCTTACGCAGATAAAGCCTTCAATGAAGAGTTCTACCTCGATGCCGACGTGAAAATCGAAAGCATGAAGCGTATTACCACTGAATCGGGTGAGCCACGTGTCGAAATTCAGTTCATCAATAAGCAAGGTGAGCTAGAAACCAACATCGTTGAATACGTATTGGCAGCGACAGGCCGTCGCCCTAATACAGATAAACTTGGTCTAGAGAATACCTCTCTAGAGCTTGATGAGCGCGGTGTGCCAGTTGCAGACCACTACACACTGCAAACGTCGTTACCATCAATCTTTATTGCGGGCGACGCTAGCAACCAACTACCTTTGTTACATGAAGCAGCAGACCAAGCGCGCATTGCCGGCGACAACGCAGGTCGCTTCCCTGAGATTCGTGCAGGCCTACGTCGCTCTAAAATCTCAGCGGTTTTCTCTGACCCGCAAATCGCGATGGTTGGTGAAACTTACAAAGAGATCACTACCCGCTTAGGTACATGTGGTTGTTTCGCAACAGGTGAAGTTTCTTTCGAGAACCAAGGCCGCTCACGAGTGATGCTACGCAACAAAGGTATCCTGCACGTTTACGGCGAGCAAGGTACAGGTCGCTTCCTTGGTGCTGAAATGATGGGACCAAATGCAGAACACTTGGCGCACTTGTTAGCATGGGCACACCAAAACAAGATGACGGTTTCTGAAATGCTAGACATGCCGTTCTATCACCCAGTAATCGAAGAAGGCGTACGAACTGCACTACGTGACCTGAATGCGAAACTGCACCTAGGTCCAGAGATGGTGAAACACTGTCTAGACTGTGGTCCAGGTTGTTAATTTCGGTCGATTGAGACAGAACGCATAGATTAGATACTAAAAAGGAAAGCCATTGGCTTTCCTTTTTGTTTTTTGGCGACGAGCAAATAACAAATTCCCGATTACGCTCCTTCGTCGCTTTCGGGAATGACGTTGATTTAGTTAAGCAACTAAGCCAAAACTAATTCCGTCATTCCAGAACTAAGGGAAGAAGTATCTAGAGTCTCTGTCACACGTAAACAGAGATCCCCGACCACGCTCCTTCGTCACTATCGGGAATGACGTTGATTTATTTAAGCAACTAAACCAAAACTTAATTCGTCATTCCAGAACCGAGGGACGAAGTATCTAGAGTCTCTGTCACACATAAACAGAGATTCCCGACTACGCTCCTTCGTCACTATCGGGAATGACGTGATTTAGTTAAGCTACTAAGCCTAAACTTAATCCGTCATTCCAGAACCGAGGGACGGGGTATCTGGAATCTCTTAAAACCGTTACTTATCGCTAAATGCGAGATAATTACTTCTCAGCTGCAATCACAGAGATCTCAACCAGTAGTGCTTCGCGAGCCATGTCGCCAGTCACACATGCGCGAGCAGGAGCGTGACCTTCTGGAACCCATGCATCCCATACTGCATTCATTTCTTGGAAATCTTTCATGTCTTTCAAGTAAATCGTTGCTGACAGCATGTGCTCTTTGTCACTGCCAGCTTGCTCAAGTAACGCTTCCACTTTATCTAACATTGTCTGTGTTTGTTCTGTAATGCCTTTTGTTGCATCCGCACAAACTTGGCCACATAGGTAGATAGTACCGTTGTGTTTAACAATACGGCTCATGCGTTGCTTGGTTTCTTGGCGCTCAATCATCGATCTTCTCTCTCTATGTCACCGTGATCCAATATCTTGTGACGTGTTATTATCAGGGCAATAAGCATAACGCGAATCAAGCCCAAGATGACATGTCTTCATTGCAATAAAAATGAAAAAATCTTCAACAAACTCGGTCGTTGCCAACGTTGTATGAATCAGCTCACGGTGTTGTCGATATTGAGTTGGGGAATATGGTGGCTGTTTTTCAGGGAAGACCCAAAAACCATCAACGCCATCGCTTTGATGGTGGCAGCTTTCGCATTCAGTGGTTTATTGTCGCTGCATTGGATAATGAAGTTTTTGGTACTACCTTTGAGAAGCAAAAAGCGTTAGCTGAGGTATTTGTAGGACAGGCGATCATCTCAATTATCGAGCTATCACCTTTCACCAAACAGCAGATAGAAAAAAGCCCCAAAACCAATCGGTTTTGGGGCTTTCTTAGAAAATTCTAAGAAAAAGCAGTGGTACTTTAATAGACCGGGCTTTTCTTAGTTTGTTCCCAAAAAAGATCAGATTTTTGATCTTTTTTTTAGGACCCATAAAATCAAGGTGTTATGCAACATTAACCTTAGCAATTATCTGCTCGACTAAGTTCACTTCCAACGCGACTTCATCACATGCATGTTGGCGAGGGCACTGGTCACAATCTTTCAGTACCTTCTCAGGCAGCAGAGATTTCGATGTTGGTAAGAAGTCATGCTTCATAAAGAACTCAGGTGTACGAGTCAGTACAAACACTTTCTTAATCGCCATTTGGCGTGCTTTCTCAACCAAGTGCTGAACAATTGCGGTGCCCTGCCCTTGACCTTGCCAGCCAGCTTCAACGCCCA
This sequence comes from Vibrio chagasii, assembly GCA_041879415.1. Taxonomy (NCBI): domain Bacteria; kingdom Pseudomonadati; phylum Pseudomonadota; class Gammaproteobacteria; order Vibrionales; family Vibrionaceae; genus Vibrio; species Vibrio chagasii. The sequence continues at coordinate 137,776 of CP090853.1, forward strand.
GTGAACGAATTTCCGCTAAACCAGAGTCATAGACATAGAGCGATGCACAACCGGTCACTTCACCATGATGTTCTGCGACGGCGAATGAGCCAATATCACGAACCAGTTCATTACGAGAGCGAGGCAGGTTTTCACCCATATTCGCCCAGTAAGCGACCATGCCTTCCAACGCTTCAATATCAGTCAAACGAGCAGGACGAACCTTAACGATAGAGGTATCACGCTGCGCCAAACGCTTCTCAGCTTGGTCAACCGCGTAAGCCACTTGCTTCGGTGATACACCACCTAGCGCACTACGTTTCTCAAGACACGATTCAATGGTCAGGATGTCGTACACATCCTCTTCTATCACCTCAGAGAACTCTTTCATCTCTGCGATGGTTAATTCTTCTAGCGCGCAGCCTTTCGCAATCGCCGCGACGACGGTTACACCAACAATATGGTGAGCTTCACGGAAAGGAATGCCTTTCGCTACTAGGTAATCAGCCAGTTCCGTAGAGTTTGCATAACCTTGCTTCGCCGCTTCAAGTGTACGCTCGCCGTTCACTTTGATGCCGTCAAAACACAGTGCCGCCATTTCCATACAGTCATTCCAAGTATCTAAAGCGTCGAACAGACCTTCTTTATCTTCTTGCATGTCTTTGTTGTAAGCCAAAGGCAGTGCTTTCACTGTCATCATCATGCCAGCAAGTGAACCGTATACACGGCCCGTTTTACCACGGATAAGCTCTAGTGCGTCTGGGTTTTTCTTCTGTGGCATCAGAGATGAACCTGATGTCACGGTATCCGCTAACTCGATGAAGTTTGATTCACCAGAGTTGTAGAAAATCATATCTTCCGCAAGACGCGAAAGGTGAAGCATAGAGATAGAAGCGATAGACATCAGTTCCATCACATGGTCACGATCAGATACTGAATCTAGAGAGTTGCGCGTTGCACGACGGAAACCTAAGTTGTGAGCTAACTCTTCACGGTCCATCGGGTAAGCAGTGCCAGCAAGGGCACCAGAACCCAGCGGACATGTATCTAGACGCTTAATCGCATCATTCAAACGCGAGTAATCACGCTCAAACATTTCAACGTAAGCTAAACACCAGTGAGCAAACGTTACTGGCTGAGCACGTTGAAGGTGAGTGTAACCAGGAAGCACGGTACCTTGATGCTGAGAAGCAACATTAACCATTTGGCTCTGCAGGCGATCAAGCGCTAGCAGTAGTTGGTTACCTTGCTGACGACACCATAATTTCAGGTCCGTCGCCACTTGGTCATTACGAGAACGACCTGTGTGAAGCTTCTTACCCAAATCACCGACTTTGCCGATAAGTTGTTGTTCAACCCAGCTGTGAATGTCTTCTGCATCAGAACGTAGAATCTGTTCAGGATCTTCCATCACCTCAAGTTTTAGCTCATTCAGCGCTAACTCAAGCTTCTGCTGCTCTTCTTCTGTTAATACGTTGACCGACAGTAGAGCTTTAGACCAGGCAATTGAGCCCACAATGTCTTGCTCAGCCAATCGGTAATCAAAACGAAGAGAATCGTTAAAATCTTTAAACCGTGTGTCTGCTGCTTGGGTAAATCTACCGCCCCATAATGCCATTGTGTATCTCCTAATTGCACAGTGCTCACTGTTTTTGCAAATGATAATTCTGATTAAGATTCAGTATTTTTCTGATGGTTTAAACTTACGGCAATTCAAAATGAAAATAAAGTATTAATTCATTTTTTTCACATATTTATTCACCAAAAGATTCATCCATTGATTCTTTACAGCGTAGAGCGCGAATTATATGCCATCCCATAGTAAAAACCGAAGCTGATTTATTAGGCGATTAGAAAGTAAAAGGCCCACTCACTAATCAATAGTGAGTGGGCTTTGCATAATCATGTCTGTTTACTGGCCTTCAATATTTCAGTGAAGGCTAGCTCACTAACTCATTGTTAGTATTACTTTTGACTATTTAGAGCACGGATACGGCTTGATAGCGAGTAAAGACGGATGAAGCCTTCAGCATGGCTTTGGTCGTAAACTTCATCTTCACCAAAGGTTGCAAACTCTTCTGAGTATAGGCTGTTGTCAGAACGCTTCTGAGTTACCGTTGCTTGGCCTTTGTAAAGCTTAACAACTACCTCACCGTTAACGTCTTGCGCTAGCTCTTCTGTCGCAGCAAGAATTGACTTACACAGTGGAGTGAACCAACGGCCATCGTACACAAGGTGAGAAGCTTTAACGCCTAGCTCTTCACGGAATTCAAATGCTGCTTTATCAAGAACCAGTTGCTCTACTGCACGCAGTGCTTCCATCATGATAGTGCCACCCGGAGTTTCGTAACAGCCACGTGACTTCATACCTACAAGACGGTTTTCTACGATATCGATACGACCAACACCGTGCTTAGCGCCCTTCTCATTTAGGTAAACCAGTGCGTTGTATGGCGTCATTGTTTCACCATCAACCGCAACCACTTCACCTTTTTCAACTTTAAGCGTCACTGTTTCAGATTCGTTTGGCGCTTGCTCTGGGTCTACCGTCCAAGCCCAACAATCTTCGTTTGGCGCATTCCATGTATCTTCTAGAACACCACCTTCTGTAGAGATGTGCCATGCGTTTGCATCACGCGAGTAGATCTTAGTCAGAGAAGCAGTACAAGGGATGTTACGCTCAGCTAGGTAATCCAGACACTCTTCACGGCTCACTAGATCCCATTCACGCCATGGTGCAATTACGTGTAGGTCTGGTGCTAGTGCAGCGAATGCACCTTCAAAACGAACTTGGTCATTACCTTTACCCGTACAACCGTGACACAGTGCGTCTGCACCTACTTTACGCGCAACTTCAACCTGTGCCTTAGCAATGATTGGACGAGCCATTGAAGTACCTAGTAGGTATTTACCTTCGTAGTAAGCACCGGTTTTTAGCGTTGGGAAGATGTAATCAGCAACCATTTCTTCTTTAAGGTCAGCGATGTAACACTCAGAAGCACCTGAAGCTTTTGCTTTTTCTTCAATACCTTCTAGCTCTTCAGCACCTTGGCCAACATCCGCGACAAAGGCCACTACTTCACAGTCATAGTTCTCTTTCAACCATGGAATAATTACTGATGTGTCTAGACCGCCAGAGTAGGCTACTACAACTTTCTTTACGTTAACTTTGCTCATTTTCTTTCTCCTAGTTTCCATACTGCACATGGCGGTCAGCGTTGGAAATGACTTCATAATTATATGTTTATTTAATTTGTCTAAATTCTTTAAGTAGTGGCTCGCAGTGAGACCTACTGAGGTAAAAACTGTGTTCCTATGCTTTTACCTGAAAACAGTTGTGTTAGCTTTTCTGGGTATCGCCACGTCGCGACTTCGATTGGTCGACCAAGGTCGTTAGCAGCTTCTAGTGCGGCTTGAACCTTTACGATCATGCCATCAGTAATCACTTTACCTTCGATAAGGTCATCAGCTTGCTGCTGGTTAAGGCTTGGAATTAGGTGACCCTTGCCATCTAGTACGCCACTTACATCAGAAAGCAGTACCAGCTCAGCATCAAGTGCACCAGCAACAGCAACCGCAGCTTGGTCAGCATTCACATTCATCAGTTGCCCTTGCTCAGTTAGACCAATTGAACTGATGATTGGCAGTGCGCCCGCATTCAGAATGGCTTGTAGAACGGTTGAATCACCTGGTTCAGCTTTGCCAACTGCGCCCAATTCAGGGTTCAATTCGCTCACTTTGCATAAACCACCATCTGCTAGGCTCAAGCCAACGGCATTAATACCGTCTTTAATCGCCTGACCTTGCAGTAATTTATTCGCCGTGCCCGCTAGCGCGCCAGCAATAACAGGGATCTGATCATAAGGAGTAACGCGCAGACCTTCTTTCTTAACGGTCTCAAGGTTCAACTTATTCATCAAATCATCAACAAGGTAACCACCGCCGTGAACAATCACGATAGGTCGTTGTGCTTGTTGTTGGTAAGCAGAGATAGCACCAAATAACTTGCTAAGTGTTTCACCACAAGATAGCGCAGCGCCACCTAACTTTATGATTAATGGTTGATTATTAAGGCTCATATCTAGATTCCTTTACACTAACGCAGTTAATGGCGCAAAACCATAACGTAAATTTAAACACTGCATCGCTTGGCTAGATGCACCCTTCAATAAGTTATCAATCGCTGAAACAACGATGATGTGTTGACCTTGTACCTTCCAACCTAAATCGCAGAAAGGTGTCTGTTCTACATCTTGGATTCTTGGCAATGTCTCTTCGAGTAACCTTACGGCTGGCTTGCCTTGGTAAGCTTGTTCAAAGGCATCTTGTACCTGTTGTTCTGTCACGCCTTGAGCCAGCTTCATAGTAATGGTCGCTAAAATGCCGCGCTTAAAGTTTCCTAGGTGCGGAGTGAAAATCACATCACATCCTAAATGTGCAGCCATTTCAGGTTGATGACGATGGTTAAACACACCATAAGCTTGCAGGCTCACTTCACAGAAGCTGTTGACCATGGTCGCCTTGCGCCCTGCTCCGCTTACGCCACTAGTCGCGTTAATCACAGGCCACTGGTTCTCGTCCAGTAACTTAGCTTCAACCAAAGGCTTAATCGCCAGTTGTGATGCCGTTGGATAACAACCTGCGACTGCAACAAGCTGAGCTTCTTTTATTTCTTGTTCGTTCCATTCAGCTAAGCCGTAAGCCGCTTTATCTAGCCACTGTTCGTGTTGGTGTTCAAAGCCGTAAAACTCCTGGTAGAAGTTTTCGCCTTTAACTCTAAAAGCACCCGATAGGTCGAATACTTGGCAATCATTCTCTAAAAAAATTGGTGCGAGGTCATGACTCACTTCATGTGCTGTCGCTAGGAAAATCACATCAGACTGTTTTGCCACTTCTTCTGGATTAGTCAGCGGCTGAACTGGCATATCAATCAAGCCTGCTAGCTTACCGTGTAGCGATGCAATAGGTTTACCTGCGTCTACACTATTGGCTGATACATACAAACCTGATAGCGTGAGCTCAGGGTGTCTGTTTATCATTAGAGCCAGTTCTGCTCCTGTATAGCCGCTTGCGCCAATGATCGTGGTTTTCAACATCTCAACACATCCATTTCTGAGGTAAGTTACATTTCAAAATTTGACTATTCATACTTAATTTTTAGCTTTATTTGATTTCTTATGCATTAAATATGATTTAATATGTGTTTTACCGACTTATAGTTTTCCTGTCAATAGTAGAAGTGAAGATATTATGCAATTACCGAGTTTCCTTGAGGTCTATAAAGGCCTAATTTCCACCGACTCTATTAGTTCTACGGATCCAAGCTGGGATCATGGCAACGAGAAAGTGATCGAAAAAATGGCTCAATGGTTTAAAGACCTTGGCTTTAGCGTAGAAGTCGTGGAAGTTGAGCCTGGCAAGCATAATATGATCGCTAAAATGGGCTCAGGTGAAGGCGGCTTATTATTGGCTGGACACAGCGATACCGTGCCATTTGATGAGGGGCGTTGGAATTTCGACCCTCACGCACTGACAGAACACAACAATCGCTTCTACGGATTGGGCACTGCCGACATGAAAGGTTTTTTCGCCTTTATTTATGAAGCAGTAAGAAAGATGGATTGGAGTAAACAGACCAAGCCACTTTATGTATTGGCAACCTGTGATGAAGAGACCACCATGCTAGGTGCGCGTCACTTCACTGAAAATGCACCGTTTAAACCGGATTACTGCATCATTGGTGAGCCAACTAGTCTAGTGCCGATTCGTGGTCATAAAGGCCATGTGGCGAATGCAGTGCGCGTAACCGGTAAATCAGGTCACTCTTCAGATCCAGCATTAGGCGTTAATGCCATCGAGATCATGCATGAAGTGCTGTTTGCTTTAATGCAGCTGCGCGACAAACTCATCAAAGAGTACCACCACCCGGGGTTCGCCATTCCAAGCCCAACACTAAACCTAGGCCATATTCATGGTGGTGACAGCGCTAACCGTATCTGTGGCTGCTGTGAGCTGCACTACGACGTACGCCCTCTGCCGGGTATCAGCTTAGACGGTTTAGATAACATGCTGCGCAGCGCGCTAAAAGAAGTAGAAGCGAAATGGCCGGGCAGAATTGAAATTACACCACTGCATGAACCTATCCCGGGTTACGAGTGTCAACACGATCATCCGTTTATCGGCGGCATGGAGTCGGTGTGTGAAGTTGAATCGCAAACCGTCAACTACTGCACTGAAGCGCCTTTCCTACAAGAACTATGTCCAACCTTGGTATTAGGCCCAGGTTCGATTGACCAAGCCCACCAACCAGATGAATTCTTAAGCTTTGATTTCATCGACCCAACGATTGATATTTTAGGTAAATCAATCCGTAAATATTGTTTCTAGTTATTGCTACCTCTACGATACTTTTTTATAAAAGCTGCCCCAAAAGGTGGCTTTTATTCTGTTATCCTCGCTATAAGCTGATCTTGTAATTAAATTTCACTTTATTCCTAAGTATTGAAAAATTTACTTCTCCCGCATTTCGAAAACTAATAATTGCAAACTTAGAATGCTTTATTTGACTAGATACAGCAGTTTTCGCTAGATTGTGTACTTAACAAGGAACAATGGATGTAATTTTTTTACGAGGCAGGATGACAATGAACGAGAAATACGCCGCTCTCAAGAGTAACGTAAGCATGCTAGGACGCTTGCTAGGTAACACAATCCAAGATGCACACGGTGACGTTATCTTAGAGAAAGTGGAAACTATCCGTAAACTTTCCAAATCCGCCCGCGCAGGCAACCAAGCTGACCGTGACAGCTTAGTTGAAGAAATCAAAAACCTGCCAAACGAACAACTGACCCCTGTTGCTCGTGCATTTAACCAATTTCTCAACCTCACTAACATGGCAGAGCAATACCACACTATCTCTCGCCACTGTGAAGAGCATGTTTGTGAACCAGACGTGCTGCAATCTCTATTTTCCAAATTAAGCCAAAACGACATCAGCAAGCTAGATGCGGCTCAAGCCGTTCGCGACCTGAACATTGAACTCGTTCTAACGGCACACCCAACAGAAATCACTCGTCGCACCATGATCAACAAGTTGGTAAAAATCAACGAGTGTCTGTCTAAATTAGAATTAAGCGACCTATCACAAAAAGAGCGTGCGAAGACCGAACGTCGCCTAGAGCAGTTGATCGCTCAAGGTTGGCACTCAGATGTGATTCGTCAGCAACGCCCTACGCCACTTGATGAAGCGAAATGGGGCTTTGCAGTAGTAGAAAACTCACTATGGGAAGCCGTTCCTGACTTCCTACGCGAAATGGATGGCCGACTAAAAGGCTACCTTGGCGAAGGGCTGCCAATTGATGCTCGCCCTGTACACTTCTCATCTTGGATGGGCGGTGACCGCGACGGTAACCCATTCGTAACGCACACCATCACCAAAGAAGTACTGCGCCTATCTCGCTGGAAAGCTGCAGACCTTTACTTGGGTGACATCAACGAGCTGATTACCGAACTATCGATGACTAAATGCAATGATACCGTTCGTGAACTAGCTGGTGATGAGCACGAAGCTTACCGTGCCATTCTGAAGAACCTACGTACTCTGCTGAACAACACACTAGAAGTACTCGATGCAAAATTGCATGACACTGAAGTTCCGAAGAAAGAAACACTACAGAACATCGACCAACTTTGGACTCCGCTTTACGCGTGTTACCAATCGCTGCACGAGTGTGGCATGGGCGTAATCGCAGACGGTTCTCTGCTTGATACCTTGCGCCGCCTAAAAGCATTCGGTGTACATCTAGTTCGTCTCGATGTTCGTCAAGAAAGTACCCGTCACTCAGATGTACTGTCTGAACTGACTCGCTACCTAGGCATTGGCGATTACGACCAGTGGAGCGAGCAAGACAAGATTGCTTTCTTAACCAATGAATTAAGCTCTAAGCGCCCGCTACTTCCTCGCGATTGGGAACCATCTGAACAGGTTAAAGAGGTTTTAGACACCTGTAAGGTCATTGCAGCTCAACCTCGTGAAGCCTTCGGTGCTTACGTAATCTCAATGGCTCGTACTGCATCAGACGTGCTGGCCGTTCATCTACTGCTACAAGAGTCTGGTTGTCCTTATCGTATGGACGTGTGTCCACTGTTTGAAACACTGGACGACTTGAACAACTCAGAAGCGGTGATGAAGCAGCTGATGAGCATCGACCTGTACCGTGGTTTCATCCAAAACCACCAAATGGTGATGATCGGCTACTCAGACTCAGCAAAAGATGCGGGCGTAATGTCTGCTGGTTGGGCGCAGTATGATGCGATGGACAAGCTAGTTAAGGTTTGTGAAGAAGAAGGCATTGAGCTGACACTATTCCACGGTCGTGGCGGTACGGTTGGTCGTGGTGGTGCGCCAGCACACGCTGCACTGCTTTCTCAACCACCTAAGAGCTTAAAAGGCGGCTTACGTGTAACTGAGCAAGGTGAAATGATCCGCTTTAAGCTTGGCTTACCAGATGTTGCTGTAAACAGCTTCAACCTTTATGCAAGTGCGATCCTAGAAGCGAACCTTCTGCCGCCACCTGAGCCGAAACAAGAGTGGCGCGACCTAATGGAAGTGCTATCTCAAGTCTCTTGTGAGGCTTACCGCAACGTGGTTCGTGGTGAAGAGAAGTTTGTTCCTTACTTCCGTCAAGCAACACCAGAGCTAGAGCTAGGTAAACTGCCTCTAGGTTCTCGCCCTGCTAAACGTAACCCGAACGGCGGCGTAGAAAGCCTACGTGCAATTCCATGGATCTTCTCTTGGAGCCAAAACCGCTTGGTACTTCCTGCATGGTTAGGCGCTGGTGAAGCGATTCAATACTCAGTAGACCAAGGCCACCAAGCCCTACTGGAAGAAATGTGTCGTGAATGGCCATTCTTCTCTACTCGCCTGGGTATGTTGGAAATGGTGTACTCGAAGTGCAACATGGAGATCGCTAAGTACTACGACCAACGTCTTGTTGACGAAGAGCTATTGCCTCTGGGTGAGTTACTGCGTGAACAGCTGCAAAAAGACATCAAAACCGTGCTAAATGTAGAGAACAACGAGAACCTGATGCAGAGCGACCCTTGGGGGCTTGAATCAATTCGCCTACGTAACATCTACGTAGAGCCATTGAACATGCTTCAAGCTGAGCTGTTGTACCGTACTCGTAAGAGCGAAACACCACCAGCAGAGCTAGAAGAAGCACTAATGGTGACCATTGCAGGCATTGCTGCAGGCATGCGAAATACTGGTTAATTAGTGATTCATACCGCAAAATAGACAAAAGGTCGCCTAGTGCGACCTTTTTATTTCAAGAAAATGAACATAATGAGTTTTTTGTCAGTTTTTTGGGTTATTTTATCCATGTATTCTACTTTATGCTTATTATTTAGATATACTACTGCTCCACTGCGGAAACACTCAATAATCATAATCTGCAGTACTTTGACCAATAAACTGGTCGACCTAGGTGATAAACGGCTTTGTAAGGTGACATAACCAACCCATGAGTTGGTACAACTTAAACATAACCAATATAACGTGCCACTAGAAGCACACTTGATGTTTAAGTATTTGTTTACTGTTTACCATTTGGATTTCAGACATGTCATTACCACACGTAATTTTAACCGTTCTAAGTACACGCGACGCTACTGGTTACGATATCACAAAAGAATTCTCTGCAAGCATCGGTTACTTCTGGAAAGCTAGCCATCAACAAGTTTACCGCGAGCTAAATAAAATGGCTCAGAACGAACAGGTAACTTGCGTGCTTGAACCTCAAGAAGGCAAACCTGATCGTAAAGTTTACTCTATCACCGATGCTGGCCGTAGTGCTCTGGGTGAATGGTTTGAACAGCCGACTGCACACCCAACTGTTCGTGATGAGTTCTCAGCTAAGCTAATGGCTTGTGCTGTACAACCTTCTGACGCGTACCGTGTACAACTTTCTGAGCTTGTAGAAGAGTCTCGCAAACTGGTTTCTCACTATAAAGAAATCGAAGCAGCTTACTACGCAACGCCATCAACTCTAGACAAGCAAGCTCGCCTTGAGCGCCTAACACTTCGTCGTAACCTACTTATCCGTGAAGCATGGATTGTATGGGCTGAAGAAGTACTGCTTGAACTTGGTGCTATCGCTTAAGCAGAAACTAGAAACTAGAAACTAGAAACTAGAAACTAGAAAAGTAAAAGGCTTGAACTCTTAGAGTCCAAGCCTTTTTTGTATCTATAGGATTTGAATTTACAGCGCTCTTTCTACTAGGGCTCAGGCTTTACTTAAAGCGCAGCAACCTGTGGACGTACACCTAACGTATGGCACAGTGCATAAGTCATTTCAGCACGGTTTAGCGTGTAGAAGTGGAAGTCTTTTACCCCTTCACGGCTCAGAGTACGAACCATATCGATCGCTTGGCTAGCACCAACTAATTGGCGAGTCGTTGGGTCATCATCCAAGCCTTCAAATTGCTTCGCCATCCAGCCCGGTACTTTTACGTTGTTCATAGCTGCAAAGCGAGATGCTTGCTTAAAGTTAGAAACCGGTAAGATGCCCGGTACAATTTCAACATCAACGCCAGCCGCTACACAACGATCACGGAAACGCAGGTAGCTTTCTACATCAAAGAAAAACTGGGTGATAGCTCGGTTAGCACCCGCATCTACTTTACGTTTTAGGTTGATAAGATCAGATTGAGCGCTTTTTGCTTCAGGGTGAACTTCAGGGAATGCCGCGACTGAAATATCAAAGTCGTGGCGAGATTTCAGTAGCTCAACTAAGTCAGAAGCGTACATTTCTGGTGCACCACCGCCAGGGGGAATATCACCACGCAGCGCAACGATGCTCTCAATACCATTTGCCCAGTAGTCGTCAGCAATTTGGATTAGCTCTTCACGGCTCGCATCAATACACGTTAGGTGCGGAGCAGCTACTAGACCTGTTTGGTTTTTGATCTCTTTAATGATTGAGTGGGTACGGTCACGCTCACCCGAGTTTGCACCGTAGGTCACTGATACAAATTTTGGTTGAAGCGTTTTAAGACGGTGAACAGAATTCCACAGAGTCTCTTCCATCTTTTCACTGCTTGGTGGAAAAAACTCAAATGACACATTGATGTTGTCAGAAAGCTCAGCGATATTCTGATTTAAAGCGTCGATATGACTAGCGTGTGTGTATCCCATCTTACTCTCCCTGTGGCAAAAGCAACCACTAAAATCTCAAATCCTCAAACGACGTTTAGACGTCTATATGTCCACAGAATGTATTGAATACGATTTAATGTCAACAGATCCATTATGAATTTTTCTCAAGTAGATCGTGAGTAAAACTCAAGTCGTTAGATGGGTCGCAAAGCAGAAATAAGGAAGAAAAAAGGCTGAGAAACACATCGTGCTTTCAGCCTTATCTATCTTAGTGAATAGTATGCTATTTAAGTGTCATAGCAAATGATCTGAGTATTAGAACAAGCTCGACATTCGGTTCAAATCAGACTGAATTGCACCAGCCGTTACTTCACGTCCAGCACCTGGGCCACGAATAACCAATGGGTTATCTTTGTACCATTTACTCTCAATCGCAAAGATATTGTCGCAAGGCAGCAAGTTCGCCAAAGCGTGCTCTTTCGATAACGCTTCAACACCTACTGTTGCTTTGCCATTCTTCTCTAAACGCGCGACGTAACGTAGCACCTTTTGCTGAGAATGCGCTTTCTCCAAACGCTCCGCTAGCTCTTCACTCAGAACAGAAGCTTTGTCAAAGAAGTCATCCACCGATAGGTCTTGTAACTCTTCAGGAACCAGTGATTCTACTTTTACGTTTTCAGGTTCAATATCTAAGCCCGATTCACGCGCCAGAATCACCAGCTTACGCATTACGTCTGAACCATCAAGGTCAGCACGAGGGTCTGGTTCCGTCAGGCCTTGTTGCCATGCTAAGTCAACCAACTCGCTGAATGGCACTGTGCCATCAAACTGTTGGAACAACCAAGACAGTGTGCCCGAAAAAATACCAGACAACGCAATGATGTCATCGCCACTTTCACGCAGGTCACGTACCGTGTGGTTAATCGGTAAGCCCGCACCGACAGTCGCGTTATACAACCAATGACGGCTGATCTTAGCAAATGCATCTTGTACCTGATGGTAATACTCGCTTGATGCCGAACCTGCAACCTTGTTCGCCGAGATCAGATGAATCCCTTGCTGAGCAATCTGCAGATACTTTTCTGCAAGTGCTTGGCTGGCAGTCACATCGAGTACAACTGCTTCGTCGTATCCCTGAATAGACCCCAAACGCTCTAGCCAGTCGTTACCATTGTTAGCAATCGCTTCATCATCAAAGCGCTCACCGACAGAGGTTGCATCAATACCTTGGTCGTCGAACCAATAAGTTTGGCTATCAACCACAGCAACTAACTCGAAGTTCATTCCGCGGCGCTTTTCAAGTTCAGCCTTTTGCTCAGCAAACAGACTCAGCCAGCTTGAACCAATATTACCCTTACCACACAAGGCAATCGCAACACGCTTCTGAGCTTGGAATAGTTGAGAGTGAATGCCTTTCACTAGGCTTGATGTTTCACTCTTACGAATCACCGCCACTAAGCTCAGGCCAGAGTTCGCTTCTGAGATAAACTCAACCGATGAACTCTTTAATTGCTGGTAAAAACCGTAACAGTGGTTCGGGTTCTTCGTCACACCTGCACCAACGGCAGCAATTAGAGAGAACCCCTCTTTCAGCTTAATCTCAGCGTCAATTGCGTGATCTTGTAGATATTCCAGAGCACCACCGGCAATTTCTTCTGTGTAAGCAAGACGCAAACAGTGCTGATCCGGTTCTAGTTCGTAAGCCAACGGCTCTAGTTGAGCACGCTTAAGCCCTTCAAGCACTTCACTTTCTAGACGGTCAAAATCGTGTCCATGTCCAAAGGTCAGCTGCACGATAAGCACTTCATCCAGAGAAGTAATGATTTTTGCACCGCGACCTGATGCCAGAACACGCTCAATTTGAGTTGAACCTGACTCAGGCTGGTAGCTGCAACGTAAGCTAAGGTCCATCGCACTTTGCGCGACAGGTTGTAATGTACGGCTATGAAGCACAGGAGCCGCTAGACGAGCGAGTTCACTTGCTTCATCAAGGCGAAGCAGAGGCAGTAAACACGCATCCGACACCAAGCGAGGGTCGGCACTGTACACACCAGCTACATCACTCCAAATCGTTACGCGATCCACCTCAGCCAAAGCGCCAATCACAGTTGCTGAATAGTCTGAGCCATTGCGACCGAGCAATACCGTTTCACCATCGCTGTTTTGTGCCATAAAACCGGTAATCACCACACGACAATGAGCATGCTGCGCCAACGCTTCTTTAATAAGAGGGTAAGAACGTGCACGATCCACCTCTGGTTGTGCACCCACTTCAGCACGCAAGAAAGCACGAGCATCTTGCGCGACAGCTTGTAAATCATGTTGGCACAACAAAGCAGCTAACAAACGTGAAGACCAAACCTCACCGTGACCTAGGACTTGTGCTTTTTGTGCTTCGCTTAGAGGGGCTGTTAGCTCACCCAAAGCGGTAAATTCTTGTTGGATAGTCGCCGTAAGCTGCTCTGCAGGTTCACCTTCAAGCAGTGCTTCAATCAGTTCAAGCTGAAACTGACGAAGGGTTTGTAGGCACTCATGAGCAATACGCCCATCTTTATCAAGCGCTTCTACAAACTCAATCAAACGGTTAGTGGTTTTGCCTGCTGCCGAAACAACCACTAAGTCGGTTGGTGATGAATACTCTCTAAGAATGTTTACCACACGTAGGTAACACTCAGGGTCAGCTAAACTGCTACCACCAAATTTATGTAGCTGGCGAAAGGTTGCCATTATTAACCCTCCCCTTCAGCGATAAAGTGTTGTGTCTTTTCAAACGCCTGCTTAAGGTCATCAATCAGGTCTTCTGCATCTTCAAGGCCAACAGAAAGACGTAGCAATTGTTGAGAAACGCCCGCTTCTGCCAGTGCTTCTTCACCCATCGCACGGTGAGTCATCGACGCAGGGTGGCAAATCAGGCTCTCTACACCACCAAGCGATTCCGCTAAAGAGAACAGCTCTAATTCGCCAACAAAATATTTGAGCGCCTCGAATGAACCTGCAAACTCAAAGCTCAACATTGAACCAAAGCCTGACTGCTGCTTCTTCGCGATCTCGTGACCTGGATGTTCAGGAAGGCTTGGGTGGTAAATCGCACCGACAAGATCTTGCTGTTGCAACGCAGTCAGAATTTCACGCGAACTTTCTTCGTGAACACGCATACGCGCACCTAGCGTACGGATACCACGAAGCGTCATGTAGCTATCAAATGGAGTACCGGTCGCACCAATGCAGTTGCCCCACCATGCTAGCTCTTCAGCATGCTCTTCTGTCTTAGTGATCACCACACCACCAATAACGTCCGAGTGACCGTTGATGTATTTGGTCGTTGAGTGGATAACAAAGTCAGCACCAAGCTCTAAAGGCTTTTGAAACACAGGCGTCAAAAACGTGTTGTCGACAGCCACCAGCGCACCTACTTCTTTCGCTTTTCGGCAGGTTTCTGCAATATCGACTACACGAACCAACGGGTTTGATGGTGTCTCTAATAAGATCAACTTTGGCTTAAGTGCGATCGCCGCATCTAATGCCTTTTGATCCGATTGATCAACAAACAGAACTTTGAAGTCACCTTTAAGAGAGCGAGTGTTAAACAGGCGGTAAGTACCGCCGTAGCAGTCGTGTGGTGCAACGATCAGATCATCGCTACCTAAGAAAGCCGAAACCCATAAGTTCAGTGCCGAAGTACCACAGTTCGTGACTACCGCGCCTTTGCCCGATTCGAGCTCAAACAGTGCTGTTTCTAACAAACCACGGTTTGGGTTACCAGAGCGGGTGTAATCATACTTTGGCACTTCACCAAAAGCGGGAAACCCATAGTTAGTCGAAAGATAAATTGGTGGGACAACGGCATGGTGTTGCGTGTCTGACTCGATACCAGTACGTACTGCGATTGTTGCTGGCTTCCGGCTGCTCATAGGTGCTTCCTTACAAGTTTGCGTCTGAGAGTCACAGCTGCTTGTCGGCATTTTGCGGCTGTGTTAGATATATGTTATTCACTTTACTTTCATAAACGTGAGACGTCAACACTTCTAGACGTCTATATGTCTTTGCTTATGGCGGTAAATCCCGCTAAAATCACCACTATTAATTTAATCTAACAACTAAAGTGATGAAGGTACGCAATGGCCGACTGGAATGGTGAATACATAAGCCCATATGCTGAGCATGGAAAGAAAAGCGAACAAGTAAAGAAGATTACAGTTTCTATCCCTTTAAAAGTGCTAAAGGTTCTTACTGACGAGCGTACTCGCCGCCAGATCAACAACCTTCGCCATGCAACAAACAGTGAGCTACTGTGCGAAGCCTTTCTACATGCGTACACAGGCCAACCACTGCCAACGGATGAAGACCTTCGTAAAGACCGCCCAGATGATATTCCTGCAGAAGTGAAAAAGCTGATGACAGAGATGGGTATCGAGTTCGAAGCGTTTGACGAAGAATAACAATAACTCAGTCACTGCCTTCAATATTGATTCGCTTTAGCTGAATGTTCACATTACTGATTCGTATTTTCAGTGTTCTGTGAATAAGAGACATAAAAAAACCGACTCCAGATGAGTCGGTTTTTTATTATTTTGTTTAGCTTCTATGCCATGTAGTTAGCAGGCATCTCAATACGTGCAACGCCAGATTCAACGGCCGCTTCTGCTACTGCTTTCGCTACGCGAGGAAGTAGACGTGGGTCCATAGGCTTAGGAATGATGTAACCCTTACCGAACTCAAGTGACGTCTCACCCGCTGCTTTTAGTACTTCCGCTGGTACTTCTTCTTTCGCTAGGTCACGAATCGCTTTTACTGCCGCTAGCTTCATTTCGTCATTGATTTCGCTTGCACGTACATCAAGTGCACCACGGAAAATGAATGGGAAACAAAGTACGTTGTTTACTTGGTTAGGGTAATCACTGCGGCCCGTACCCATAATAAGGTCAGAACGAACTTCGTGTGCAAGCTCAGGTTTGATCTCTGGATCTGGGTTTGAACATGCAAACACAACTGGCTTATCAGCCATCAAGGTTAGTGCTTCTGCTGGAAGCAAATTAGGACCTGATACACCCAAGAATAGGTCAGCACCTTCGATTACATCTTCAAGCGTGCGCTTATCTGTGTTATTTGCGAACAGCTCTTTGTATTCGTTTAGGTCATCACGACGAGTGTGGATCACGCCTTTGCGGTCAAGCATGTAGATCTTCTCACGCTGAGCGCCACACTTAATCAGCAGTTCCATACATGCAACCGCTGCTGCGCCAGCACCTAAACAAACGATCTTACATTCTTCTAGCTTCTTACCTTGAAGCTCAATCGCATTCAGCATACCTGCAGCTGTTACGATCGCAGTACCGTGTTGGTCATCGTGGAATACTGGTACATCACAACGCTCAATCAGGCGACGTTCAATCTCAAAACAGTCTGGTGCTTTGATGTCTTCTAGGTTAATACCACCGAATGTATCTGCGATGTTCGCAACCGTATCGACAAACTCATCGATTGTGCGGTGTTTTACTTCAATATCGATAGAATCTAAACCAGCGAAACGCTTAAACAGTAGCGCTTTACCTTCCATTACTGGTTTAGAAGCAATTGGACCAAGGTTACCTAGGCCAAGAATCGCTGTACCGTTAGAGATAACTGCAACCATGTTGCCTTTACCTGTGTACTTGTAAACGTTATCTACGTTCTGTGCGATCTCACGAACTGGCTCAGCCACGCCTGGGCTGTAAGCAAGTGCTAGGTCTTCTGCAGAGTTTGCAGGCTTCGTCAGCTCAATGGCAATTTTGCCTGGAACTGGGAACTCATGATAATCAAGAGCTTGCTGACGGAATTGTTCTTGAGGTGATAATTCTTGAGAGGATTGGTCTTGGCGGCTGTCTTCAGACATAGGTGTAGGTTCCTAGGATATTATTATTAGGGGGATCTTGTTCATGTTAATGGATGTACTTCAAAGTTCCTAGGTGGTAAAGGCCTCTGTCTCATTAAAAAACGAGATTTCACTACTAATAAGACCAGTGAGCAGTTGAAATTACTATCGCTTGTTGAACTTTCGAGCGGATTTGCAGTGATGAGTAATAAGCTAAGAATTACCCTTCAATATTGAGGTAAGCCGCTTAGTGCAGGAGAGAATGAAAGCTTGAGGGGAAAGTTTGTATTTTCTCGAATTTCAGGCAACAAAAAAGGACACCGAAGTGTCCTTTTTATGTCTAAATAGCGAGAATTACTTCTTGCTAGAAAGAGCACCGAAACGCTTGTTGAAGCGATCAACACGGCCGCCTGTATCTACGATACGTTGCTTACCAGTGTAGAACGGGTGACATTTGTCACATACGTCTAGGTGGATTGATTCTTTTGCTAGCGTTGAGTTGAACTCAAATGTGTTGCCGCAAGAACAAGTAGCAGTAACTGCTTTGTATTCTGGGTGGATACCAACTTTCATGGGAAAACCTCAATTAGGCCGTGTCGCCATCCGATTCTAAGCCGGACACCACACGTTGTTAAAAAATAAAATAAAGACACCGCTTATCACTAAAACGCGATGAAGCCATACCTTTAAGGCGCAGTATAGTAATGAATCTGTGAGGTAGGATCAACTGATTTGATACATTTTTCGCCAATATTGATATTATTTTCTTCATCTATTGAAATTCTTTGGCGGCAGCGACTTTCAGGCACTCACTTCCCCTTGTCAGCCAAACTGTTTCTCGAATTTAACCGCCTTATCCTTTAGACTGTTCGCTCTCGTCAACTCAGATAAAGCCGTCCCTTTATGCGTCCAATGATTGCCCGTGTGGCGCTGCCTGTCCCACTCGACAAGCAGTTCGATTACAAGATTCCAAGCCACCTATTTCCGATTATTGGTGGTCGAGTCTCTGTGCCTTTTGGACGACAAACCTTAACTGGGATTGTCACGGCTCTGGTTAACGAATCAGAATTCGAACTAGACAAGCTCAAACCGATAAAAGCGTTACTAGATAACCAGCCTGTTTGGCCGGATTCTGTCTACTCACTATTAACCTGGTGCAGTCAGTTCTATCAGTACCCACTTGGCGAAACCTTTGCCAATGCCCTGCCCAGCGCTTTACGTAAAGGCAAAGCGGCAGACTTCGCAACTTTGGTTGAGTGGCAGCTAACGCCGTCAGGTAGAGATCAGTTGATGCAAGGCTTTGGTCGCGCGGTCAAGCAAGCCAAAGTCATGCACATGTTGGAGCACGGTGCCGTTCCTCATCAAGAGTTCATCGACCAAGAGGTAGGAAGTACTGTTCTCAAAACACTGGAAGAGAAAGGTTGGATTGAATCGGTTGAGAAAAAGCCGAAACGCCAACCGTGGCCAGCCGACCTCGAAGACGACCAAGACAAACCTAAGCTCAACGAAGAGCAAGCCATCGCAATTGCAACGGTAAATAGTCAAAACAGCTTTGGTTGCTTCCTTTTAGAAGGTGTCACGGGATCAGGCAAGACGGAAGTCTACCTGAATATGATTAAGCCGATTCTCGACCAAGGTAAACAAGCTTTAGTGCTAGTGCCAGAGATTGGCCTAACACCACAAACCATCAACCGCTTTAAGCGACGCTTTAATGTGCCTGTTGAGGTTATCCACTCAGGTCTAAACGATTCAGAGCGCCTAAATGCGTGGTTATCAGCTCGCGATAAAATTGCCGGCATTGTGATTGGTACTCGTTCAGCTCTGTTCACTCCGTTTGCCGATTTGGGCATTATTATTGTCGATGAAGAACACGACGCCTCATATAAGCAGCAAGATAGCCTACGCTACCATGCTCGTGATGTGGCGATCATGCGTGCGCACAAAGCGCAGATTCCAGTGGTATTAGGCTCTGCAACCCCTGCTTTCGAAACACTGCACAACGCGCAAATCGGTAAGTACAGCCACCTGACTCTGACCTCACGTGCCGGTGTCGCACTACCCACCACCAATAAAGTGTTGGACGTAAAAGGTGAATATCTGGAAAGTGGCTTGTCTGCGTCACTCATTGCCGAGATGCAACGACACTTAAAATCAGGTAACCAGGTAATGCTGTTCCTCAACCGCCGAGGATTTTCTCCGGCATTGATGTGTCACGATTGTGGTTGGACAGCAGAGTGTAAGCGCTGCGATGCCTACTACACCTATCACCAATACAGCAACGAGATGCGCTGCCACCATTGTGGCTCACAACAACATATTGTGCATAACTGCCAAGGCTGTGGATCAGCAAACTTGGTAACGGTCGGTGTAGGTACCGAACAATTGGAAGCGCAGCTTGGTCAGTTATTCCCCGAATACAAAACCATTCGTATTGACCGCGACAGCACTCGCCGTAAAGGCAGCCTAGAAAGCGCACTCGAATCGATTCGCAAAGGTGAATACCAGATTCTTATCGGCACCCAGATGTTAGCTAAAGGCCACCACTTCCCTGACGTGACACTCGTGGCGTTATTGGATGTCGATGGTTCTTTATACAGCAGTGACTTTCGAGCCTCTGAGCGCCTTGCTCAGCTATTTATTCAAGTGGCAGGGCGTGCAGGGCGTGCGAGTAAGCCTGGTGAGGTGATCTTACAAACCCATCACCCAGAGCACGGATTACTGCAAGCACTGCTGCACAAAGACTACAACCACTTTGCTCAAACGGCCTTAGCAGAGCGTAAACAAGCGATGTTGCCGCCTTATACCTTTATGACGCTGTTCCGAGCAGAAGCGAACGACACTCGCTTGGTGGAAGAGTTCTTACGTCAGGTTCGTCATACACTGGAGTCACACCCACTGTTTGACCAGTATTGCATGGTGTTAGGGCCAACCCCTGCGCCACTGGCGAAGCGAGCGGGTAAATCTCGCTGGCAATTGATTTTACAAACACAGACTCGCTCACTTATGCAGAAGCTATTAATGAGTGCGAAGCCGGCAATTAATATGTTACCTGCCGCGAAAAAAGTTCGTTGGTCGCTCGATATAGAGCCGCAAGACTTGAGCTAAACCCCTTCGGGTTAAAACTAATGATAAATTTGTTCACAAATATTTCATATTTCTCGTGAGCAAGTTCACACGAGTCATGTGATTTTTGTTAATCTAGCCGTAACTTTACGCAGATGAAACGAATAAAATATTGCAATAAAAAAAGTGTTAGCAACACTTTCATAATATCTATTCGATTACATTTATTATTCACGCCTTAGATACTTAGGCAGCAAAGGAACTTAAAAGAGGGTTTAATTTATGGCGACAATGAAGGATGTTGCCCAGCTAGCAGGCGTCTCAACGGCTACCGTATCACGAGCTTTGATGAATCCTGAGAAAGTCTCAGTTTCGACTCGCAAACGAGTGGAAACAGCCGTACTTGAAGCTGGATACTCACCCAATACATTAGCTAGAAATTTACGTCGCAACGAATCAAAAACCATCATTACTATCGTTCCTGATATCTGTGACCCGTATTTCGCAGAAATCATTCGTGGTATCGAAGATGCTGCTGTCGAAAATGATTACCTCGTCCTACTGGGTGATAGTGGCCAACAGAAAAAACGCGAATCTTCGTTTGTTAATCTCGTTTTCACCAAACAAGCAGACGGCATGCTACTACTAGGCACCGACCACCCGTTCGATGTCAGTAAGTCTGAACAAAAGAACCTACCTCCTATGGTAATGGCGTGTGAGTTCGCACCAGAGCTTGAACTTCCTACGGTACACATCGATAACCTGACTTCTGCATTCGAAGCCGTGAACTACCTTGCTCAATTGGGTCATAAGCGTATCGCTCAAATCTCTGGCCCAATGTCAGCAACCCTATGTAAGTTCCGTCAGCAAGGTTACCAACAAGCGCTGCGTCGTGCTGGCGTGTCAATGAACCCAGCCTACAGCACCATCGGTGACTTTACCTTCGAAGCGGGTGCTCAAGCAGTTCGTCAACTGTTAGCGCTACCAGAGCAACCAACCGCTATTTTCTGTCACAACGATGCGATGGCAATTGGTGCGATTCAAGAAGCTAAGAAACTCGGTTTACGAGTGCCTCAAGATTTGTCTGTTGTTGGCTTTGATGATATTCAATTCGCTCAGTACTGCGATCCACCGCTAACCACCATTTCTCAACCTCGTTATGAGATTGGACGCCAAGCGATGTTGATGATGCTAGACCTACTAAAAGGCAACGATGTGCAAGCAGGTTCGCGTCTGCTAGAAGCCAGCCTAGTGGTTCGAGGCAGTACGGCACCACCTCGAATGTAAATCTTAGAAATACCCATATAAATCTGCGGCACATTTTGATGTGCCGCTTCCATTTCTACACTATTATCCTCGCGCAATCTGGATTACCATGAGAGCAGAATTACCAACTACTGAATTGTCTTGTGGCTAATAGAGATTATGTGAAGCGTGGTCGTGGCACGAAAAAACCGACCAAAAAACAAGCCCCTCGCCGTAAACCATGGCGTAGTGGTCTTTTGGCGATCCTCCTTGTTGGCGGGTTTGGTTACGGACTTTACCTATTGAGTAATGACCCAGAGCCACCAGCACCGGCTCCAGTAGTGAGCAAACCAAAGCCTAAGCCAAAACCAGCTAAAGTAATTCCGCCACCTCCAGAAGAGAAGTGGGACTACGTTGAAACGCTGCCAAGTCGCGAAATTGAAGTGAAAGCCAAAGAGCAAGAGGTCTCGAAGATCCCTTACATCATGCAATGTGGCGCCTACAAAACTTCAGCTCAGGCAGAAGCACGTAAGTTAGATATCGCCTTCCAGGGTATCTCGAGTGAAATCCGTAAGAAAGATGGCAGCAGCTGGTATCGCGTGGTACTAGGACCATACAAACTTAAGCGTGATGCAGAGCGAGACCGCCACAAGCTGCAGCGTGCTAAAATAGAGCCTTGCGCTATCTGGAAAGACACCGAGTAATTCCAGTAAAACAGTCGCAAAAAAGACAAACAACGAAAGCCTCCCATTGTGGAGGCTTTCTTTTATTCAACGCTTTTTCTATCTTCTCTTAAACTTACACCGATAAGTTGCGCGACATCACTTGTGATTCCTTGAATTATCCGAGCACCATCCTCATATACTTTTTATACCCAAAGATAAGAACATTAAGAGGCCCTACTCGTGACTACCATTGTATCTGTACGTCGTAATAATAAAGTCGTCATCGCGGGTGATGGACAAGTATCTCTAGGCAACACTGTAATGAAGGGCAATGCTCGTAAAGTGCGTCGCCTATACAATGATAAAGTACTGGCTGGTTTTGCTGGCGGTACCGCTGATGCTTTCACGCTATTCGAAAAATTTGAAAGCAAGCTGCAAATGCACCAAGGCCACCTGACCAAAGCTGCCGTTGAGCTAGCGAAGGATTGGCGTAGTGACCGTGCTCTACGTAAATTAGAAGCACTACTAGCGGTAGCTGACGAAACCGCTTCACTGATCATCACAGGTAACGGTGACGTAGTTCAACCTGAGAACGACCTGATTGCGATCGGTTCAGGCGGTAACTTCGCTCAAGCAGCGGCTACGGCACTATTAGAAAATACTGATTTAGATGCACGTGAAATCGCAGAAAAGTCGCTGAATATTGCTGGCGATATCTGTGTGTTCACCAACCATCACCACACTGTTGAAGAACTAGAAAGCACTGTTGAGCTACCAAAGCCAGAATAACAAACGCTTCTACCCAAAACTTGTATCAACAGTGATTAAAGAATTAAGGAAAAACCATGTCTGAGATGACTCCTCGCGAAATTGTTCACGAACTCAATCGCCACATTATCGGCCAAGACAACGCTAAGCGTTCAGTGGCTATCGCACTACGTAACCGCTGGCGTCGTATGCAGCTTGAAGAGAGCTTGCGTGTTGAAGTATCACCAAAGAACATCCTGATGATCGGCCCAACTGGTGTTGGTAAAACCGAGATTGCTCGCCGCCTAGCGAAGCTAGCAAACGCACCGTTCATCAAAGTAGAAGCAACCAAGTTCACTGAAGTTGGCTACGTTGGTAAAGAAGTTGAGACCATCATCCGCGACCTAACGGATGTTGCGATCAAGATGACGCACCAACAAGCGATGGAAAAAGTAAAATACCGCGCTGAAGAACAAGCTGAAGAGCGCATCCTTGACGCCCTTCTACCACCAGCACGCGATGCTTGGGGTCAGAACGAGCAATCAAGCGAAAATTCTACTTCTTCAAACACTCGCCAAATTTTCCGCAAGAAGCTGCGTGAAGGTAAGCTAGACGACAAAGAGATCGAAGTCGATGTAGCAGCACCACAAATGGGCGTTGAAATCATGTCACCTCCAGGTATGGAAGAGATGACGAACCAGCTACAGGGCATGTTCCAAAACCTAGCTGGCGACACCAAGAAAAAGCGTAAGATGAAAATCAAAGACGCATTCAAAGCCCTAACGGAAGAAGAAGCCGCTAAGCTTGTGAACCAGGAAGAGCTGAAAGAGAACGCGATCTTCAACGCTGAAAACAACGGTATCGTATTCATCGATGAAATCGACAAAATCTGTAAGCGTGGCGACAGCTCAGGCCCAGACGTATCTCGTGAAGGTGTTCAACGTGACCTACTGCCTCTTATCGAGGGCAGCACAGTATCGACTAAGCACGGCATGGTGAAAACTGACCACATCCTATTCATCACATCAGGTGCATTCCAAGTGGCTAAGCCATCAGACCTGATCCCTGAACTGCAAGGTCGTCTACCAATTCGTGTTGAACTTGAAGCACTTTCAGCGAATGACTTCAAACGCATTCTAACTGAGCCAAAAGCGTCTCTTACAGAGCAATACATTGCCCTAATGAAGACGGAAGATGTGAACATTGAGTTTACTGAAGACGGCATCAACCAGATCGCTGATGCAGCATGGCGCGTAAACGAAACCACTGAGAACATCGGTGCACGTCGTCTACACACTGTGATGGAGCGTTTGATGGATGAGATTTCATTCGATGCAACAGACAAAGCTGGTAGCACGCTAGTGATCGATGAAGCTTACGTGAACTCGAAGCTTGGTGAATTCGTTGAAGACGAAGACCTAAGCCGCTTCATCCTGTAGCACACGAAACTCCAACTTATTGCTCTATCTCAAAGAAATAGCAGCTAATAAGCGAATTCAAGGCCCACTTTCGAGTGGGCTTTTTATTACCTGAAAAATGGGCGTATACTCAAATCACCGCATGAAACCAATACTTACAATATAGGCGCCCTGCTAATCAAGGTGTCCTTACAACGAAATAGACTTACGATGAAACAATCTCTTATGATTTGGCTTGATGCCGCACGACCAAAAACTCTGCCTCTCGCACTCGTCTCTATTCTTACAGGAAGTAGTTTAGCGTTCGCCAACGGTCAGTTCTCTTTATCGATCGCTCTGCTGGCCTTTTTAACCGCCACCCTATTACAGATTTTGTCGAACCTGGCGAATGACTACGGTGATGCAGTAAAAGGTACAGACAACGAAAACCGCTTAGGTCCAATGCGCGCCATGCAATCCGGTGCGGTGACGGCTCAAACCATGAAGCAAGCAATCATCCTCAACATCGTGTTTACCATGATTGCTGGACTGATTTTGATTTTCCATGCCTTAACCTCAATTGAAAGTATTCTGTCTTTCATCGCATTAGGTGTATTAGCTATTGTTGCCGCGATCGCTTACACCGTGGGTAATAAGCCTTATGGTTATATCGGCCTTGGCGACTTATCGGTATTTATCTTCTTTGGCTTATTAGGCGTTTCAGGTACTTACTTCCTACATACAGGTCATGTTGAACCAAGCCTGTTCCTTCCTGCATTGGGTTGTGGATTGATGGCGGTTGCAGTACTCAATATCAACAATATGCGTGATATCGAAAACGACAGTGAATGTGGTAAACGCACCATGGCGGTTCGCTTGGGGCAACGTAAAGCTAAGCAATACCATTTTGCTCTGCTTGGTTGTGCACTTGTCTCTTTCGCGATTTACCTACTGATTCAAGAAAAACCCGTTTGGATCAGCCTGCCGTTTTTACTCAGTATTCTTATTGTCTACAAACATGGTAAAGCGGTTTGGGAAACAGAAAAACCCGCTCAAATTGCACCTATGATGCCTGTTATCGTGAAATGCTCGCTGGTCACTAACCTATTGTTTGCAGGGGTTGTCGTAGCTCAAACTCTATTGAGTTAATTGAGACTAATCATTGCAAAGGGATCAAGCACCGATATACTCAAAGTAAGCTCATTGTTCAAAAGGTATACTAATGGAATACAACACTTCAGCACTGTGCGACATATATTTGGATCAAGTTGATGTCGTGGAGCCAATGTTCAGCAACTTTGGTGGACGTGCCTCTTTTGCAGGACAGATCACGACATTAAAGTGCTTTGAAGACAACGCTTTGATTCGCTCGGTACTAGAGCAAGACGGTCTAGGGCGTGTGTTGTTAATCGATGGTGGCGGCTCACTGCGTAAAGCATTGATTGATGCCGAGATGGCCCTACTTGCCGAAGACAATGAATGGGAAGGTATTGTGGTGTATGGCTGCGTTCGCGAAGTCGATGAGCTGGAAGACATGAACCTAGGTATTCAAGCACTGGCTTCTATTCCTGTTGGAGCAAGCCAAGATGGTGTCGGTGAGCTAGATGTACCCGTTAACTTTGGCAGCGTAACCTTCTTACCGGAAGATTACCTCTACGCCGACAATACGGGCATTATTCTTTCAGCCGAACCTTTAGACGTTGAACTTGACCTTGATGTTGATGAAGAAGAAGTCGAGTAGTTCTAGCTCTTCATAAGTCACTCACAATAACCAAGAACACAAACAGAAACAGAAACGCCCGCTACTGAGTAGCGGGCGTTTTTTTAAATCTGAAGAGTAAATTACTCTACTTCATCCATTTTACCAAGAAGGTTACGGATGCGGTCTTGCCATGCAGAGTGCTCTTCTTGCATCTGTTGAGTTTTTTGCTCTAGCTCTTGACGGCTTGCTTTCAGTTCACCAGCTTCTGTTGCTAGTGCTTGTTTCTCTTCTTTAAGCTCTTCCACTTCCATTTGAAGAAGTGCAATCGTATCTACTGCTGTTTGAATTTTTGCTTCTAGTTGCTCTAGTACTTCAAAAGACATTCTGGCCTACCTTTAAGTTATCCATTTGATGGTGAAGGTTCACTCCACTTATTTCCCCATTCTACTCAGCAGAGCAAGGATAAACACTCAATATATTCGATATTTTGCGCCATTCGATGAAAAAAACAGCGCTTTTTACCGAATATTGACGTTAATTCTTACAGCCACACTCGCAAACTAATTATTTTGATGAATATTAGTGGTTTTTCACTGCTCATTGATCAAAAGCAATCTGCAAAAAGCAAAAAGGCAAACGTTTCCTTTTGGATATGGTAAAATCCGCCGCGAAATTTCTATTCCCCCTTTGAAAATTTTGGAGTCCGCATGAAACGCGATTTAGCAATGTCATTCTCTCGTGTCACAGAAGGTGCAGCACTGGCTGGTTACAAGTGGCTTGGCCGTGGCGATAAAAACGCTGCAGATGGCGCTGCTGTAGAAGTCATGCGTAGTCTACTAAACAAAACCGAAATCAGCGGTGAAATTGTTATTGGTGAAGGCGAAATCGATGATGCACCTATGCTATACATCGGTGAAAACGTAGGTGTGGGCGGCGACGCTGTCGACATCGCAGTTGACCCAATTGAAGGGACGCGCATGACAGCAATGGGCCAATCAAATGCATTGGCAGTATTGGCTGCAGGCGAAAAAGGTAGCTTCCTAAAAGCGCCTGATATGTACATGGAAAAATTAGTAGTTGGCCCTGGTGCTAAAGGCGCTATCGACTTAGCTCTACCGTTAAAAGAAAACCTAGTAAACATTGCTAAGGCTCTGGGTAAAACACTCGATACGCTAGTAGTAACCACACTGGCTAAGCCACGTCACGACCAAGTAATTGCAGAGATGCAAGCGATGGGCGTTCGTGTATTCGCAGTGCCAGATGGTGATGTAGCAGCATCTATCCTAACCTGTATGCCAGACAGCGAAGTTGACGTAATGTACTGCATCGGCGGCGCACCTGAAGGTGTAGTTTCTGCCGCAGTAATTCGCGCACTAGATGGTGACATGCATGGTCGTCTCCTACCTCGTCACGAAGTGAAAGGCGATACAGAAGAGAACCGTAAACACGGTGAGCTTGAGCTAGAGCGTTGTACTGAAATGGGCGTAACCGCTGGTATCGTGTTAAAGATGGAAGACATGGCTCGCAGCGACAACGTAGTATTCTCAGCAACGGGCATCACTAAGGGTGACCTGCTAGAAGGCATTTCTCGTCAAGGCAATATCGCGACCACCGAAACCCTGCTTATCCGTGGCCGCTGCCGTACGATTCGCCGCATCAAATCAATCCACTACCTAGAGCGTAAAGACCCAGAAGTGGTTGGTCATATCCTGTAATCCACCTCCGGTTTACAGCGAATAGACAATAGCCTTAGAGTGCAAGTGCCTCTTCGGCTTATACAAAAATCCCCATTAACTGAGTTAGTGGGGATTTTTTAACAAATAGCGATTAGATTTTTTGGATCATATCGACATCAATCTGAGTCGTCGTCCACTCAGAATCGACCTCACCACGGATTGTCACGGTATCTTGTGGCGAGACCTCTTGTCCCATCCAGTTTTCATGATCGATCTCCACTTCAATCTCACCACTCGCGTCTTTAAACAAGTAGAGCTCACCTCCTAGAGATTGCACAATATGGCCAGTTAGCACCACAAAACTATCATCTGCCGCGCTCTTAGCTTGTTCAACATTACTCACCGCCGGAGCGCTCGGGCCATTAAACGCAGCCATTGCCGAACTCGACATCAGAGCAAGTGTCATAGTGAAAAGTAGTTTGTTCATAATGATGATTCCCTAGCGTTAAAAGTAGTAAGTCGAACTAACATTCAGTGAAGCGGTATTAGCATAGCTATCCAGTTGGTATTTGGCGTTGGCACCCACAGTGAAACCAGCAGTGATTTCGTATTCCGCACCAATTGAAACCATAGCACCAAGCTCATCATTTTTTTCTGAACGATGGGAAAGTGTGTTATTCAGTTCGACATCATCGTTGACTACAAGCTCGAACTCTTCTGACTTACGTACCGAAGACTCATATTGCGTGTAAGTCACGCCCGCCTTAATTTTCGTTGTCCATTTGTCGTTAACGGCATAGCTAAACACCGGCGAAAGCGTGATTTGTTTGGCTTTGATTGAAGAGTCCCACTCCATTTCGTGCTGATACATCTGGCCTTCAATATCAACAATACCCATATTTTTTGAACGCTCATCATCAAGTTCAAATTGGCTGTAACCCAACTCAATCGCCCATGATTCATTGATAGAGTAACCAACGAAGCCACCTAAAATACCGTCTTCTAGTTCAGGGTTAAGGTTCACGCCATCAGCCTGAAAAGACGTTTCAAAATCGTGGTCTGTCGAACCAAATCCGTATTCCAAACCAACATAAGGCGCAGCAGCAACTGAAAATGAGTTTAGGGCAAGGGCTACTAGGATTGTTTTTTTCACAGTGTTTCTACCTCTTTATTTCGATAGAGGCATTATCAGAAAACGCTCGTGAAGTGATCGTGAAGAAAAAGAAAATTCTCAGATATTTATAAACATAGCGTAGAGAAAATGACAAAATAGTAAATGGTTTGCTTTATAAACACCTTGCCTCATAATAGTAAGGTTCATGAGGTAGGGATAGTATGAAAACAAGCGACAAAATCTTACAGACCATTAAGCGTCAAGGCGCAGTTACGGCCAAACAGCTATCTGAAGAGTTTGGTATGACGACAATGGGTGCAAGGCAACATCTGCAAAGCCTGGAAGATGATGGCATTCTCGCGTTTCATGACGTCAAAGTGAAAGTCGGTCGTCCGACCCGTCACTGGTCTCTTACTCAGCACGGCCATAGTCAGTTTTCAGACCGTCATGGTGAACTTACGATTCAAGTCATTGATGCGGTAGAAAATCTATTCGGAAAAGAAGGCCTAGCTAAAGTCGCTGCCGAGCGTGAACAACACACCTTAAAACAGTATCAATCTGCCCTGTCTGATTGTGAAAATCTAATCAGTAAGCTGGAAAAGCTCACCCAACTTCGTGAAGAAGAAGGCTACATGGCAGAACTGAAAGAACACGACGATCACTACATCTTGATTGAAAACCACTGCCCTATTTGTAAAGCTGCGACTCGTTGCCCAAGCTTGTGTCAATCTGAGCTCAACGTGTTCACCGAGCTACTAAAAGGTGAGTGCCATGTCAGCCGAACTGAGCATATTATTGCTGGCGAACGACGCTGTACCTACACCTTAGTGCCTGTCGCTACCGCTTAACGCTAAGTTATTGATCTTGTCTCAATATTGAGAAACCAAAAGATCGAACAAAATTTACACAAAAATCTTTCTTAAGCTTAAAGCATATGAAACATGCTTAATGCTAAGGAAGGAATGATGGCACATCCACAACCAGAGCAAAAACTGCCCCCTTTTGATGAACTGGTTCAACTTGCTCAAAACGATCCTAAAGCATTCAACCAATTCAAACACGAGATGTGTGAGCAGATGATCTGCTCCGCTTCTGAAAGTATGCAAGGCAGACTTCGCGCTCAGCAAAGCCATCTCGATTTAGTCGTCAGCCGTTGTAAAAACCCTCACCACGTCAATGTCGTGCTAATGCAAGAGCTGCGCTGTCAGGTTTGCAAGTTCCAAGACGCACTCCAAGGACGCTGTACCTTAGAAGAGCCTCAGCCTGAAAATGTGGTTCCATTCAGACCTAACACTGAACCAAAAATGTATTAGTTCTGATAGTTCCAGAACGCAAAAAGGGAGCCTGATGCTCCCTTTATATTAACTGCTGAAAACTCTTATACTGGATCTTCACCGTAATCGTTGCGGCCTTCTGTGCCTTTCAACAAACCACATTCAATCAAAATCCATAAGCCACACACTAATGCTGCTACCGTTGCCACCATGTGCATTGGTGATACCGAATCCGCCGTTGTTGCTGCAGCAGGTGAAACCAAGCGCCCTAGTACCAACGGAACATTCAATAGTAGCCAGTAGTTAGACTTGTTACGGTCATGCCAACGCTTGGCCGTTACCGCCAAGTCTGGAATCACCAGGAGCAATAAGAAGATTGGTAGTAGGATATAAGAGTACGCTGGAAACAGTACCGAAATACCAGAGGCAAAACCGGTGATCGCGACATAGTAGAAAATGTTCCACATCCAGTAAGTCTTACGACCAATTCTCCCTTTGAAAGAGAGCAGTAAATCTTTCATCGACATCTAAAAATACTCAAAAAATTAATACGCTACCAAAAAGTTAGCAGCTAATAGCCCGTTTATCACTTTCTTAAGCGAATCAGTTAATCACTTTCTGAAAACAGCTTTTATCCATATCGCGAATATTAACCGTTAGGCTTCGAACATGGCTCGCCTGTTCTTGTAAGATTTGCATTAACGAGCGTGACAATTCCCGCTTCTGTTCTTCGGTACGCCCGGAAAGTAACTCAAAGCTGATATGAATAAAGTCCACACTGTCTTCTTCATCACCGACTAGCCAGTTATGACAACGCAGAGAACGTGATTTCACAGACGGAACATCAAACAAGCCACAGTTTAATGTAACTTGATGAAGATCTTCTAGTAAACCTTGGATATTCACTCGCTCATCCACTGAATTTGAGTACTCTAGAACTAGATTCGGCATTATTACTTCCTATTGTTAACGCAAACGTTTGTCCCTTAATACCAACTAACGATGAAAAAACCGAGAAGTTAGCTATTATTCTGTCTGTCGGATCACTGATATAAGGTCAGTATCTACTCTGACCAATCGATAAGATCCCATAAAGACATGACCACAATCATGATCTAACGCGTTTTATCTGTTATATTCTTACGAAGATTTTTTACATTAATTGATTAAATACGGAGATATTCCTATGCGTCGTCCTGTAGTGATGGGTAACTGGAAACTTAACGGTAGCAAAGCAATGGTAACTGAGCTGCTAACTGGTCTTAACGCTGAACTTGAAGGCGTTGAAGGTGTAGACGTAGCAGTAGCTCCACCAGCACTTTACATCGATCTAGCTGAGCGTCTAATCGCTGAAGGCGGTAACAAAATCATCCTAGGTGCTCAAAACACTGACCTAAACAACAGCGGTGCTTTCACTGGCGACATGTCTCCAGAAATGCTGAAAGACTTCGGTGCGACTCACATCATCATCGGTCACTCTGAGCGTCGTGAGTACCACAACGAATCAGACGAGTTCATCGCTAAGAAATTCAAATTCCTACAAGAGAACGGCCTGAAGCCAGTTTTCTGTATCGGTGAATCTGACGAGCAAAACGAAGCTGGCGAAACTGAAGCAGTATGTGCACGTCAAATCAACGCAGTTATCGACGCTTACGGTGTTGAAGCTCTAAACGGCGCAATCATCGCTTACGAACCAATCTGGGCTATCGGTACTGGTAAAGCAGCAACAGCTGAAGATGCACAACGCATCCACGCTTCTATCCGTGCAATGATCGCTGAAAAAGACGCAGCAGTAGCTGAGCAAGTAATCATCCAATACGGTGGTTCTGTTAAGCCTGAAAACGCTGAAGCTTACTTCGCACAACCAGACATCGATGGTGCTCTAGTTGGCGGCGCAGCTCTTAACGCAGCTGGTTTCGCAGCTATCGCTAAAGCAGCAGCTAAAGCAAAAGCTTAATTTAGACATCACTGTTTAAATTGAATGAAAGGTCAACTTAGGTTGGCCTTTTTTGTTGCTTGCCACTTATGAATCTAAGCAAGCAGGCACAAAAAAACCGCTGATAAATCAGCGGTTTTTAAATTCTATAAGCTTACGCTCGGCGTGGCTTAGAACAACTCTTCAGCTACGCGGAATAGCTCAGAACGGTCTGGGTTCTGCATGTTCTCGATACAGTCGATGATGTCGTGGTGAACAAGCTCTTCTTTCTCGATACCAACACAACGACCACCGTGACCTTCTTGAAGAAGGTGAACAGCGTAGTTACCCATGCGAGAAGCAAGTACACGGTCAAACGCAGTAGGACGACCACCACGTTGGATGTGACCAAGAACCGTTGCACGAGTTTCACGACCCGTTGCTGCTTCGATCTCTTTAGCCAGCTCGTTCGCATCCATCATTAGCTCAGTTAGAGCGATGATTGCGTGCTTCTTACCTTTAGCAATGCCATCTTGGATGTTGCCGATTAGCTGCTCTTTATCTAGACCAGTTTCAGGGGTGATGATGTACTCACAACCACCTGCGATTGCTGACATAAGCGTAAGGTCACCACAATGACGGCCCATGATTTCAACAATAGAAATACGTTGGTGAGAAGAAGACGTGTCACGTAGACGGTCGATAGAATCAATAACAGTGTTAAGCGCTGTTAGGTAACCGATTGTGTAGTCAGTACCAGCGATGTCGTTATCGATTGTGCCTGGAAGACCGATACATGGGTAACCCATTTCAGTCAGTTTCTTAGCACCCATGTAAGAACCGTCACCACCGATAACAACAAGTGCTTCGATACCGTGCTCTTTTAGGTTCTCGATACCTTTCTCACGAACAGCAACGTCTTTGAACTCAGGGAAACGTGCAGAGCCTAAGAAAGTACCACCACGGTTGATCACATCAGACACGCTTGAACGGTCAAGCTTTACGATACGGTTCTCAACAAGGCCTTGGTAGCCATCGTAAATACCGTAAACTTCAATGCCAAGTGATAACGCGGTACGAACTACGCCACGAACTGCTGCGTTCATGCCTGGAGCGTCACCACCACTGGTCAAAACACCGATCTTCTTAATCATGCTCACCCTCGATTTTTGGGAATCTATTATTCAATTCTTGTTCTTGCTGATTGTATATCAACAAGATTTTAAATCTATATTTGTGCGTTATGTTACATTTCCTCAACAGGAATAGCACTTAAATCGCGAAAAATTATGTAACATTTCTACTTCTGTAAGAGTATTACAGTTTTACTCAGTAACTTTGTTGATTCACATCAGAATCAACATTAATTGTTACTAAGGTGGTTTTTGAATCACCAAAGAGTTCGCAATTTCTACTCACTCTAGTTCAAAAGCCACCCACTTACCATTTGCTGCCTAGTTTTCGTGCTCGTTACCACGAATGAAATTTTTGTTGCTTCTCAGGCCCAAACACCACCGAATACGGGTCTTGGTGAATTAATACATCAGCATCAGGGAACACTGAGATAAGCTTAGCCTCTACTTCGTCAGAAATGCGATGCGCTTCAATAAGTGGCATCTCATCTTCCAACTCTAAGTGCAATTGAATGAAGCGAATCGGACCTGAACGACGAGTTCTGAGCTGATGCACACCGAGTACTCCTTCCACACTCAAGGATGTCTCTTTTATCTGCTTTAGCTCTTCATCAGGCAACTTGTGATCGAGCAGAGATTGAATCGCCTCCATCGCCATTTGGTAAGCGCTATAAAGAATATAAATACCAATGCCTACCGCAAATACTGAGTCCGCCTGACCAATGCCAAACCAGCTTAACCCCAGAGCCAACATGATGGCCGCGTTCATATACAGGTCAGATTGATAATGCAGTGAATCCGCAGCAATAGCCTGGCTGCCCGTTTTCTTAACGACGTGTTTTTGGAATCGAACCAGACCAAATGTCATCACTATCGCGAACAAGCTGACATAAATACCGATTTCTGGAGAGTTGAGCTCATGAGGTCTAAAGAAGCGCTCGACACCATTAAGAATGAGGAAACAGGCAGAGCCCGAAATAAACATCGCCTGTGCTAATGCAGCGAGTGATTCCGCCTTACCGTGACCAAAGGTATGTTCTTTGTCGGCAGGCTGAAGAGAGTATCGAACCACCAATAAGTTAACGACCGAAGCGGCAATATCTAACATGGAATCGACCACGGAAGCCAACAGGCTCACCGAACCTGTCACCCACCACGCCGCGACTTTCACTATTAACAAAATAGTGGCAATGGTGGTCGCAGCCCAAGCGGCCAGCGTAACTAAACGTGCGTATTCTTGTTTCATAACTTGGCTATAAAGTGACTGATAGCACAAAGTATAACCTGCAAACAATCAATTGAATATGACAGCTAGGATGTAAGACATTCATTTTTAGGGATCAAAAAAGCGGCTCTCGGCCGCTTCTTTTTAAACACTTTCATTCAAACTTGCTTTATCCAGCTTTGAATTACTTGTCTCTGTTCATGTGCTTTTCCATCTTTTCAGCACATTTCGCCATGCGCTCTTGCTGGATTTCTTTCAGTTGAGTTTTTTGCTCAGGCGTTAGCACGCTCATCATTTCGTGTTGTTTCTTAAGCATTGCTACGCGACGCTCAGTTTGCTTCTCAACCATTTGGCTTGCTAGATCATTTGCCGCTGCTTCATCGAAGTTGTCAGCTAGTACCAACGCTTGAACTTTCTCGTGGTGCGCTTTCATTTGCGCCATTTTGTCTGACTTGTTGCCCGCGTGTTTTGCTTTCATCTCAGCACGGTTCGCTTCACGCATCTCTTTTAACTGTTCTTTTTGTGCGTCAGTTAGGTCTAGTTGACGCATTACTTTCTTGTCGAAGCCACCACATTTACCGTGCATGCCTTTATGGTCGCCCTTGTCACCGCCGCCAAATGCATACGCACTTGCTGTACCTAACATAAGTGGAAGTGCCGCAGCTGCTAGTACAAGTTTCTTCGTCATTTTCATAATTGTTGCCTCAATTCGGTATAATAAGTCATGTATTGCGTCTGTATCTCAGCGCTTGAATATAGATTAGTCTTTCCCTCGTAAAGTGACGTTTAGAAAGCGTAAAGAATCGTAAAGAGTGAAAGCTGACGAATAATTAGCAGTATTATTAACCTGTAACTAACCGATTAAGGCTTTCCCATGGCGAACATTCTTCTTATTGATGACGACACTGAGCTAACGAGCTTACTTAAAGACATTCTTAGCTTTGAGGGCTTCACCGTTTCTGAAGCCAATGATGGCTACGCAGGGCTCGAAGCGATCAATGATGAGATCGATTTGATTCTTTTGGATGTAATGATGCCGCGCCTGAATGGCATGGAAACACTCAAAAAGCTAAGAGAACATTGGGAAACGCCAGTGCTGATGCTGACGGCAAAAGGTGAAGAGATCGACCGTGTGATCGGCCTGGAGCTTGGCGCGGATGACTACTTACCAAAGCCATTTAGCGACCGCGAATTACTCGCACGTATTCGCGCCATCTTGCGCCGCACACAAACCACGAGCACTCCAAAAGCCACCAGCGATAGAATCCAATATCAAGACATTGAAGTGTTCCCTGGCAAACAAGAAGCGTACTGCAATGGCGAGATCATCGACCTGACCACTACCGAGTTCGCTCTACTAAGCCACCTTATCCAAAACCCGGGGCAAGTGATCACCAAGGAAGCGCTAAGCTTAGATGTACTTGGCAAAAGACTTGCAGCATTTGACCGTGCGATAGACATGCACATCTCTAACCTACGTAAGAAGATTCCAGAACGTAGCGATGGCAAATCACGCATCAAGACCTTGCGTGGTCGTGGCTACCTATTGGTAGAGGAGGATTAATGCGCATCCCTAAAATCACTAGCTTATATGGACGTATCTTTGCCATCTTTTGGTTCACCATGTTACTGGTGCTTTTATCCGTACTCTCACTACCACATCTAGACCCGCGAGTAGCGCGTGATGTGCCCGCTGACCATCTCAGCAAACTGGAACGCATCGCCAAAGCTACAGAGAAACGCTACGCCAGAGAGCCTAACCTCGGCAAAATTGTCTTCCAACTTGAGGCGCCACGTAGCCGCAAAGATTCTCGTGCACGTATCTATCTGACCGATCTTGAGGGCGCAGTCCTAACTTCAAAAAGACATTCAGACTACAAACTTAAGGCGATTCGCAACTTTGTAACCTCAATTGATAACCCAGAAGTACCAAAGCAGAAGCTTTACGGGCACTACATGGTTGCTGGCCCTGTGCCAATCAAACTGGCAGGTGAAGAGCTACTGATGTACGCCGGAGTAAAGTGGAATCAGCCACCGCCGTTCTTACTGCGACTATTTGATAGACCACTGCAGCTGTTGCTTGCCGTGATGCTAGCCAGTACCCCACTATTACTTTGGTTAGCTTGGGCACTCAGCCAGCCAGCTCGCCGACTTGAGCGTGCTGCACAACGTGTAGCGAAAGGCGAATTCGAGGTCGATCCAACCCTTGAAAAAGGCACATCAGAATTCAGACAAGCAGGCGAAAGCTTTAACCAAATGGTTGAGGCCGTAAACCAGATGATCTCAGGGCAACAGCGCTTGCTTTCTGATATCTCACACGAGCTGCGCTCTCCTTTAACACGGCTTCGTATGGCCAACGCACTAGCGATTCGTAAACAAGGTGAGAGCCCAGAACTTGAGCGTATCGATACAGAAGCACAACGCTTGGAACAGATGATCAGTGAACTACTGACCCTCTCACGGATGCAGGTTGATAGCCACATTACTCGTGAAGTTCAGCCGATATCGAGCTTGTGGGAAGAGATCTTAAAAGACGCGCAGTTCGAAGCTGAACAGATGGGTAAAGAGCTGACATTCTCAGAAATCCCTGAGCGTTCAATTTCAGGTAATCCTAAGCTACTGATGAGTGCCTTAGACAACATTACGCGTAACGCCATTTACTACGGTAAAGACCAAGTCGATGTGCAGTTCCACGTGGTGCAAGATCAGCTAACTATTTGCGTCAATGACAACGGTGATGGTGTGCCTGATGATGAACTCGATTCTATCTTCAGACCTTTCTACCGTGTTTCTACCGCTCGTGACCGTAATTCTGGTGGCACTGGACTTGGGCTGACTATTACCGAGAGTGCGATTCGTCAACATAGCGGAACGATTACCGCGAGCCGCAGTAAACTCGGCGGATTACAGCTCGAAATTACTCTGCCTATCCTGCCACTGTAATACCCCCACAAAGATCACAGTTGATAATGATTGTTATTATCATTATGGTAAATCCTCTAATTAAGGAGGATTTACCATGTCTCACATTTTCCCAGAACTACCCTACGCCTACGATGCTCTAGAACCGTACATCGATGCACAAACGATGGAAGTGCACTACAGCAAGCACCATAGAACCTATTACGATAAGTTTGTCGCAGCGGTGTCTGGTAGCGAACTTGAACAGCAATCTCTAACTGAAATCTTCGCGAATATTTCTCAGCACAGCCCTGCCGTGCGCAACAATGGTGGCGGCTACTACAACCATATCTTGTATTGGAACTGTATGTCGCAAGACGGCGGTGGCGAACCAACTGGCGAGCTTGGTGAAGCGATTAAAAGCACATTCGGAGATTTCGCAACGTTCCAAGATCAGTTCGCTCAAGCGGCAATCAACACCTTCGGCTCTGGCTTCGCTTGGTTAGTAGTAGAAGAAGGACAACTGAAGATCATCTCAACCTCAAACCAAGACAATCCTTGGATGGATACGGTGGCCAGCAACGGTGAACCGATCCTTGCGTTAGATGTGTGGGAACACGCCTACTACATCAGCTATCAAAACCG
Organism: Vibrio chagasii; assembly: GCA_041879415.1. Taxonomy (NCBI): domain Bacteria; kingdom Pseudomonadati; phylum Pseudomonadota; class Gammaproteobacteria; order Vibrionales; family Vibrionaceae; genus Vibrio; species Vibrio chagasii. The sequence goes on from CP090853.1 coordinate 175,467, forward strand.
CCGACCTGACTACATCAACGCTTGGTGGAACGTGGTCAACTGGACTGCCGTATCAGAAAACTACGCACAGGCACTCGCCAACCAAGCCTAAGTGGGTGGTGGCAAACTGTACTCACACAGCTTGCCACCGTATACTCTGGCTATCTTTGATTACTCTTGTGAACCCACATGTTTGATATCGCTCTATACGAACCAGAAATTGCACCCAATACGGGTAACATCATCCGCCTATGTGCTAACTGCGGCGCAAACCTGCACCTGATTGAGCCACTTGGCTTTGATTTTGAAGAGAAGAAAGTGCGTCGTGCTGGTTTAGATTATCACGACCTAGCGCGAGTGAAACGTCACAAGAACCTAGAAGCTTTTATTGAGTATCTAGAGAACGAACGTGAAGGTGATTACCGTATCTTTGCGTGTACCACCAAGACCACAGGTCATCACGTGGATGCCAAGTTCCAACAAGGCGATGTGTTGATGTTCGGCCCTGAGACACGCGGCCTACCTGCTGAGTTCATCGAAAGCATGCCGATGGAACAACGTATTCGTATTCCAATGATGCCAGACGCACGCAGCCTGAACCTATCCAATGCTGTAGCAATCATCGCGTTTGAAGCATGGCGACAAATGGGCTTCGAAGGCGCGGTATAACCAAACCCTCAAACACCTATTATCTGTCATCGCTAATAGACAATAAAAAAGGCTCTTACCATTATCTCTTTCTTACGAAGGATAAAGGTAAGAGCCTTTTCAGTTGTTGTCTTTCTATCTAAACAGCAGGATTAGTTTAAGCGGTTACGATCGTTGTCGTCGTCTTTCTTCTCAAACTCACCTTCAAAGGTGTTACCGCCTTTTGATTGGTCAAATGGGTCGCGGTTGAATGGATCATCTCCAAATGGACTCTGACCAAAGCCAGCTTGTCCACCAGCGTGGAAACCACCAGACATATTTTTAACCACCATTTTTTCCATCATTTTCTTAGCGATCATGGCTCTTGGTGCTGGCAACAATACCAACATACCCAGAGCGTCTGTCATAAAGCCTGGAGTCAGCAGCAATACGCCAGCCACTGCCAGCATCACGCCTTCAAGGATCTGCTGTGCCGGCATCTCGCCTTGCTGTAGTCGACCTTGAACGGACATCAGTGTTTGAATACCTTGGCTACGAACCAGCGATGCACCAACAAATGCCGTGATCAAAACCAATGCAATAGTTGGCCACAATCCTAAGAAGCCACCAACTTGAATAAATAGCCCAATCTCAATGATGGGTACGAAGATAAATAGTAATAATAAGATAGGAAACACACGCCCTCCTTTGTTGCTTTCAGTTTACGCTGAAAGGTCTATCAATCTCAAATTTATCCTGTAAATAAGCGTGTTTATTGACCCAAATTAACTTTGCAAAATATTGACTAAACAAAAGCGAAAAAGGTGATCAACTTACTATTTTTATGCGCTAGGTACAGTATCATGTGCCACATAAGTCAGGACGGATTTATCAGCCCAATATTCTAGCGAACGGAGTATTTGCACACAGAATAGGCTAATAACTAACTATATAATCAGAATTATTCTCTAAGGATCCTGTTATGGCTACTCTATCAGAAGCACAAGTTGATGCTCCTCAAGCTACTCGTCTCGAAGAAGATCTTTTAGGTCAACGTCATGTTCCGGCTGATGCTTACTACGGCATCCACACTCTACGCGCAGTTGAAAACTTCAACATCTCAAATGTAACGATCTCAGATGTACCTGAATTCGTTCGCGGTATGGTGATGACAAAAAAAGCAGCGGCTTTAGCAAACAAAGAGTTAGGTGTAATTCCTAGCGAAGTGGCTAAATACATCATCCAAGCTTGTGACCTAATTCTAGACACTGGCAAGTGCATGGATCAGTTCCCATCAGACGTTTTCCAAGGTGGTGCTGGTACTTCTGTAAACATGAACGCGAACGAAGTTGTCGCGAACGTTGCACTTGAGCTAATGGGCAAAGAAAAAGGCCAGTACGAGTTCATCAACCCGAACGACCACGTAAACCGCAGCCAATCAACTAACTGTGCTTACCCAACTGGCTTCCGTATCTCTGTTTACAACAGCGTACTAAAACTGATCGATGCAATTGAATACCTTAAAGGTGCATTCGAGCTTAAGAGCCAAGAATTCAACACCGTTTTGAAGATGGGTCGTACTCAACTTCAAGATGCAGTTCCAATGACGGTTGGCCAAGAGTTCCACGCTTGGGCGGTAACCATCAATGAAGAAATCAAAAACCTAGAATACACATCTAAGCTACTGCTTGAAGTTAACCTAGGCGCAACAGCAATCGGTACTGGTCTAAACGCAGCACCAGGTTACCAAGGCCTTGCTGTTAAACACCTAGCTGAAGTAACTGGCCTAGAGTGTGTTCCAGCAGAAGACCTAATCGAAGCAACTTCAGACTGTGGCGCATACGTAATGACGCACGGCGCACTTAAGCGTCTAGCAGTTAAGCTGTCTAAGATTTGTAACGACCTACGTCTACTGTCTTCAGGTCCTCGCGCAGGCTTAAACGAGCTGAACCTACCTGAGCTTCAAGCAGGCTCTTCAATCATGCCAGCTAAAGTAAACCCAGTAGTACCTGAAGTAGTAAACCAAGTTTGCTTCAAAGTTCTAGGTAACGACAACACAGTTTCTTTCGCAGCTGAAGGTGGTCAACTTCAACTGAACGTTATGGAACCTGTTATTGCACAAAGCATGTTTGAGTCTCTAGACATCCTAACTAATGCTTGTGTGAACCTACGCGACAAGTGTGTAGACGGCATTACGGTAAATAAAGAAATCTGTGAAGCGCACGTATTTAACTCTATCGGTATCGTAACTTACCTAAACCCATACATTGGCCACCACGAAGGTGACATTGTGGGTAAGATCTGTGCAGAAACAGGTAAGAGTGTTCGTGATGTGGTTCTAGAGCGCGGTTTATTAACCGAAGAAGAACTTGATGACATTTTCTCTGTTGAAAATTTGATGCATCCTCAGTATAAAGCAAAACGCTACGAGTAACGCTAGCGAGAAAGGGCTCCAAACGGAGCCCTTTTTTAGGCTCCAATACGGTTAACCCTGTTTATTTTGTGGTTTTCTGTATGTTGCGCTTTTGCTTAATTGAATCTAAACCATAGAACTATTATCTGAACATTCTCTCAACGAGTGGTCACATAATAAAATCTACATGAGGTGTTAATTATGATTGCAGTAGAACTGTTTATCGTCCTGCTCTTTATCTTCTTAGGGGCCAGAATTGGCGGCATCGGTATCGGCTTTGCCGGTGGTGCTGGTGTTATTGCTCTTTCACTTATTCTTGGCGTACCAACAAGCCAATCTTTTATCCCAATTGATGTAATCCTGATCATCATGTCGGTTATCACCGCAATTGCTGCAATGCAGGTTGCTGGCGGTATGGACTGGTTGGTGCAAATTGCAGAAAACTTTTTGCGTAAGCACCCAGAACGCATCACCTTTTACGCACCGATTGTGACCTTTTTAATGACGCTAATGGCGGGTACTGGCCACACAGCATTCTCAACTCTGCCAGTTATTGCGGAAGTAGCGAAAGGCCAAGGTGTACGTCCTTCTCGCCCACTGTCTATTGCTGTTGTTGCGTCTCAAATTGCTATCACGGCTTCACCAATCTCGGCAGCGGTTGTAGCTTTCGCAGCCATGCTTGCACCATTCGGTGTTGATTACCTAACACTGCTGATGGTTTGTATTCCTACAACCTTCATCGCTTGTATGGTGGGTGCTGTTGTTGCTAACTACATGGGTAGCGAACTTAAAGACGATCCTGTTTACCAAGAGCGTCTAGAGAAAGGTCTCATCAAACTAGCGTCAGATGAGAAGCGCGAGATCCTTCCAACAGCGAAGAAAGCAACTTACATCTTCCTAGCAGCAATTGGTTTTGTTGTTTGTTACGCAGCGGCTATCTCTAGCTCTGTTGGCCTAATCGAGAACCCTGCACTAGGTCGTAACGAAGCGATCATGTCGGTAATGTTGGCAGCAGCAGCGGCAATCGTAATGTTCACTAAGATCGATGCAGCGAAAATTTCTTCAGCACCTACGTTCCGCTCTGGTATGACTGCGTGTGTATGTGTACTTGGTGTGGCTTGGTTAGGTTCTACGTTTGTAAACGCACACGTTGCTGAAATCAAAGACGTTGCGGGTGCACTACTGGCTGACTACCCATGGATGCTGGCTCTTGTTCTGTTCTTCGCTTCTATGCTGCTTTACTCTCAAGGCGCAACAACGGTTGCATTAATGCCTGCAGCACTAGCAATTGGCGTAGCACCACTAACAGCCGTTGCTTCTTTCGCTGCGGTAAGTGCACTGTTCGTTCTTCCTACTTACCCTACGCTACTGGCTGCAGTTGAGATGGATGACACAGGCTCAACGCGTATCGGTAACCTAGTATTCAACCACCCGTTCTTCATTCCAGGTGTGGTAACAATCAGTACTGCGGTAGCACTAGGCTTCGCATTCGGTGGTCTGTTTATTTAAAATCCACTGATGATATGACTCTAAAAGGAAGCTTCGGCTTCCTTTTTTGTTTGTGGGTTAATGTGATTTTTGATGCCCGTCAAATAACCATGACAAATTTTAAAACGCGTTCAAAAATAAAGTTTGAATAAAATTCCAAGACTATCCAATCCATTCTCTATCAATACCTATCAAATCAACCCTCCCCTATTTACCAACTAACCAAACCGAATATTAATCCAAGCTAATTAACCAAAAAACCTTACGATTTTTCTCACATTTTTTAGCCCTTTTACTGGCCACTATTTTTGTGAACAGCACCAAACTTAAATGATTAAGTAAAGAATAAAATAACCGCAGCTAAATTAAATACAACTTCATCTGGATTAGTAAATATCAAATAACTTTAATTTAAAGCCCGCAATTTTATATCGTTGGGTAATTTATAAGTGTCAGTGTATTTACAGTCTATAAATCATTAGTCGCTAATTCACATCACTTCTATTTAAGATGATGTAAGGAGATAGCCATGACAACTCAAACGATGCCAAGCGAGAAAAAAAAGGGCGGCTTCTTTGCCAACTTTAAATTCCCTTCTGCTTATACCATTCTATTTATTTTAATTGCATTCGTTGCTCTACTGACCTGGATTGTTCCAGCGGGTCAATATGACCGAGCAATGAATGAAGAATTAGGCCGAGAAGTGCCGGTCACCGGAACCTATCAAGCGGTTGAAGGTAACCCTCAAGGAGTGATTGACGTACTGCTAGCGCCGATTGACGGCTTCTACGACCACAATAGCTATGAAGCTGCTGCAATCGACGTTTCACTGTTCATTCTCATCATTGGTGGCTTCTTAGGGCTAGTCACCAAGACTGGTGCGATTGATGCTGGTATCGAACGCGTCACCGCACGCCTCGAAGGGCGAGAAGAGTTGATGATACCAATACTGATGGCACTGTTTGCTGCTGGCGGTACTGTCTATGGTATGGCGGAAGAATCACTCCCATTCTATACACTTCTTGTACCTGTCATGATGGCGGCTCGCTTTGACCCTCTAGTGGCAGCAGCAACTGTACTTCTAGGCGCGGGCATAGGGGTGCTAGGTTCCACCATTAACCCATTCGCAACGGTTATCGCTGCTAACGCCTCTGGCATCCCATTTACCGACGGTATCGTGCTACGTGTAGCAATGTTGATTATTGGTTGGGGTATCTGTGTCGCTTACGTCATGCGTTACGCAAGAATGGTGCAAGCTGATCCAAGCAAGTCGATTGTGTATGACAAATACGAAGAAAACAAAGCGCACTTCCTTGGCAACTCAAGCGGAGAAAAACTTGAATTCACTGCGACTCGTAAGCTGATTCTGACTATTTTTGGTGGCTCATTCGCAGTAATGATTTACGGTGTATCCGTTGCAGGATGGTGGATGGCAGAGATCTCTGCAATGTTCCTAGCAGCGACCATCATTGTCGGTATTGTGGCTCGCATGAGCGAAGAAGAGTTTACCTCAAGCTTCATTGACGGTGCACGTGACCTGCTCGGTGTAGCGCTGATCATAGGTATTGCTCGTGGTATTGTAGTGGTGATGGATCGCGGTATGATCACCGATACGATTCTATTCTCTGCAGAGCAGATGGTCACCGGGCTCTCATCCGTTATCTTTATTAATGTGATGTTCTTCCTAGAGATTCTATTGTCATTCCTAGTGCCATCGACATCTGGCCTAGCAGTACTGACCATGCCTATCATGGCACCATTGGCTGACTTCGCAGGTGTTGGTAGAGACCTTGTGATTACCGCTTACCAATCGGCTTCAGGCTTGGTAAACCTTATTACCCCAACCTCTGCGGTGGTAATGGGTGGCTTGGCGATAGCTCGTGTACCTTACGTACGCTGGGTGAAGTGGGTCATGCCATTGATCGGTATCTTAACCGTGTTCTGCATCGTCGTACTGAGTATTGGTGCGCTTATCTAGCATCCCTTAAGCAAACACATTTCCATTCAAAGCCGCTTCCATAGCGGCTTTTTTAGCTCTATCGCTAGCTCAGCTAGTTTTACCGTTACTGCAGCCCATAGCGAACTCAGCAACTCCCGAGAAGCCCCATCTCAACACTCCTACTCATCTGCAAACATCACAGACAAAGTTAACAAGACCACTCATTATTTACCAAGGTGATATATGGCGAAATATTTAGTCATTTATTAGCGTTAATTATATTTACAGGTTAATTAAAAGTAACAGCAAAATATAAATAAACGACTAAACCTAATTAAAAACACCCTCATAAGTCCTATTTTAAAATGTGACCCAAATAACTTTATACGAATTTAATTTGTTAACAGATAATTAATTCCACATTCAAAATTAAATATCTAAATAAAAACACTGCATACTTCCATCTTAAGCTCACTTTTATCAATTAAAGTACATTGCATATAAACCCTCACTATTTGGATTTTACTAATCTGGATTAGAAAAACATGAATAATGTTCCCCCAGGATTAACTATTTAGAAGCAATCGATGATCGTTCAAAGTGCATAAAATTTGTTAAAACCCTTGTTTTTAAAGGGCTGAGGGATAAAAAATGATTTGTGATAGATCTCTAAGAATACCTGAGCAGCAGGCGTAATATTAATTCCAGACAAGAGATATGAATAAATAATTCATTCTTCTCACCTGAAAATAAATAATTACTCTTAGCAATAAAAGTAATTCAAATATATAAGAGAGAGACGATCATGAGTAAGTTCTATGTAGGTTCTGAAATAGGTCAATTGCGTCGTGTTCTAGTTCATCGCCCAAGACGCGCACTGACTCACTTAACACCATCTAACTGTCACGATTTGCTGTTTGATGACGTACTGGCTGTTGAGCGTGCAGGTAAAGAGCATGACGTATTCACTCAAACGCTACGTGATCAGGGTGTTGAGGTTCTTCTTCTTACTGACCTACTAGCAGATACGCTAGCTGTGCCGGAAGCGAAAGATTGGCTACTGAACTGCCAAGTATCTGATTACCGTTTGGGTAAAACTTTTGCTAACGACGTACGCTGCTACTTAGGTGACTTACCAAACCTAGAACTTGCAAAAATCCTAACCGGCGGCCTGTCTTACGCTGAAATGCCGATGAAGTCTTCTTCAATGATGCAAGGCATGTTCACACCAACCGACTTCATTATTGAGCCTTTACCAAACCACCTATTTACTCGCGACACTTCTTGCTGGGTTTACGGTGGTGTATCGATCAACCCAATGGCGAAACCAGCACGTCAACGCGAAACCAACCACGTGCGTGCGATTTACCGTTGGCACCCAACCTTTGCAGGCCAAGACTTCATTAAATACTTCGGCGATGAAGAGAGCATCAACTACGACAACTCAACGATTGAGGGTGGTGACGTTCTGGTTATCGGCCGTGGCACAGTGCTTATCGGTATGTCAGAACGTACCACGCCACAAGGTGTTGAACACTTGGCTTCTAGCCTATTCAAACACGGCCAAGCGAAGCAAGTTATCGCTATGCAGCTGCCAAAACACCGCTCTTGCATGCACCTAGATACGGTAATGACACACATGAACGAAGATACGTTCTCTGTTTACCCTGAAGTGGTGAGTAAAGATGTGAAGTGCTGGAACCTAACCGGTGATGAGTCTGGTGCCGTGAAAGTGAAAGAAGAAGGCTACTTCGTTACCGCTATCGAAAAAGCATTGGGCGTAGACAAGCTAAACCTGATCACTACTGGTGGTGACAATTTCCATGCAGAACGTGAGCAGTGGAACGATGCAAACAACGTACTGACCGTTAAACCTGGCGTCGTTATTGGCTACGAAGGTAACACTTACACCAACGAGAAATACGACAAAGCTGGTATCACAGTACTGCCAATTCCTGGAGATGAGCTTGGTCGTGGCCGTGGTGGCGCACGTTGCATGAGCTGCCCTATTGAGCGTGATGGTATCTAATCACTAAGACGAAACGGCCAAGTTGACGAACGCAAATAACCTCAACTTGGCCACAATGAGAGAACACAATTATGACTAAACAAACTGTTGTTGTTGCACTCGGTGGTAACGCCCTACTTCGTCGCGGTGAGCCGTTAGAAGCTGACGTTCAGCGCCGTAATATTGAAACAGCGGTGAAAACCATCTCGGAAATAGCCAAAGAGTACAACGTGGTATTAGTGCACGGGAACGGCCCACAAGTTGGCTTACTTGCTCTGCAAGGTTTGGAGTACAAGAAAGTAAATCCATACCCACTGGATGTATTGGGCAGCGAAACTCAAGGCATGATCGGCTACATGCTGATGCAAGAGTTCAAAAACTATCTGCCGAACCGCAACATCTCATGCATGTTGACCCAAATGACGGTTGATCCAAATGACCCTGCATTTGCAGATCCAACCAAGCCAATCGGCCCAATCTACGAAGAAGCAGAAGCGCGTGAATTGGCAGAGAAGTTCCACTGGATCGTAAAACCAGACGGCCAACACTTCCGTCGTGTTGTGCCAAGCCCAAGACCAACCGGCATCGTTGAACATGAAGCGATCACCCAGCTTATCGAGGCGGGTCACCTAGTGATCTGTACTGGCGGTGGCGGCATTCCAGTGAAAAAAGAGCATGGCAAATTGGTTGGTGTCGAAGCGGTTATCGACAAAGACATGTCAGCTGCTTTCTTAGCAAAACAATTGAATGCCGATGCACTACTGATTTTGACTGATGCAGACGCGGTTTACCTAGATTGGGGCAAACCGACTCAACACGCGCTGCGCAGCACTACGCCAAGTGAACTAGCGAAGTTCGAATTTGATGCTGGCTCCATGGGACCAAAAATTGAAGCGTCATGCGAATTTATCCAACAAGGCGGCAAAGTCGTCGGTATTGGTGCGCTCGAAGATGGTTTGCAAATTCTGCAAGGCCAAGCGGGTACCAACATCACCAAAGGTTAATCCACTCGCGAGCTTTTCAAACCTTGCGAGAAAACTGAATCACCGTTTGAACTGAAATTAATACACAAAAATTGAATCGCGCTTTCTTGAATTTTCTTTCCCTGTAACAGGAAAGCGCCTAAATCTAAGAAGGAATACATCATGGCTTTTAACCTACGCAATCGTAACTTCCTAAAACTACTAGATTTCACTCCACGCGAAATTCAACACTTATTAGATCTTTCAATGGAGCTTAAAAAAGCGAAGTACAACGGTTACGAACAGCCAAAACTGACTGGCAAAAATATCGCACTTATCTTTGAGAAAACCTCAACTCGTACTCGCTGTGCATTCGAAGTGGCAGCATTCGACCAAGGTGCTCGCGTCTCTTACTTAGGCCCATCTGGTTCTCAAATTGGCCATAAAGAATCGATGAAAGATACCGCTCGCGTTCTTGGCCGTATGTACGATGGCATTGAATACCGCGGCTTCGGTCAAGAGATTGTCGAAGAGCTAGGCGCTTACGCTGGTGTACCTGTATGGAATGGTCTGACTGACGAATTCCACCCAACTCAAATCTTGGCAGACTTCCTGACCATGACTGAATACGGCCGTGGTAAGCAACTGCATGAAATCAAGTTTGCTTACCTAGGTGATGCTCGCAACAACATGGGTAACTCTCTAATGGTTGGTGCAGCGAAAATGGGCATGGACATTCGCCTTGTTGCTCCTAAGCAATTCTGGCCAGAAGAAGGGCTATTGGCTCAATGCCGTGAAATCGCAGAACACACTGGCGGCAAAATCACCCTAACTGAAGATGTTCAAGAGGGCGTGCAAGGTTGTGACTTCCTATACACCGACGTTTGGGTATCGATGGGTGAAGCGAAAGAAGCATGGGCTGAGCGTATCAACCTAATGATGCCTTACCAAGTGAACATGGAAATGCTAAAAGCAACCGGTAACCCACATGTGAAATTCATGCACTGTCTACCAGCTTTCCATGGCGAAGACACCACGGTAGGCAAACAGCTTGCGGCTGAATACCCACAGCTAAAAGACGGTGTGGAAGTGACTGATGAAGTGGTCGAATCTGAATACTCTATCGTGTTCGATGAAGCTGAAAACCGCATGCACACCATCAAAGCAGTGATGGTTGCAACACTAGGCAGCTAATAAACCAAACAGTTAAAAAACTTAGAAGCAAAGCACTCTCTTATTTACAAACAAGTCGATAGTTTGAGTGCAATAACAGGGAAATGCGGGTGGCGTGCATGGGAATTTTCTCTTGGATAAAACCCGCATTTTTTTTCATTCGTTTGAAAAGATTATTGCCTAAAAAAGTCGAAGTTTTTCTGCTTCAACAAAGGCTTAAAAAGAAGTAAAAGCACGGACTAATTTGGAATAAATATCCATAAAATGAATACTTTACATAAACTATTGCGCGCTGTTTTTATCTGAGTATAATCCTCCGCAATTTGTCTAAAGAGAGCAAAAAATGAACCGCAGTTTTGTCGCACATGATTGTCAAACTACACGCCAGAGAATGGCGTTGGTGTCATTTTTATTTTGTTCTATTGATCGTTTCGAAGCCTCCTATTTTTAGGGGGCTTTTTTTTGTCCGCAATTTGACTGTATGCATAGAAGGAAGACCCGTTATGGCGCATTCGTTATTTAACAAGCACATCATCTCCATTCCTGAGCTCTCTCGTGATGAACTGGAGCTTATCGTCGATACCGCAGCAAGGCTCAAGGCTGAACCAAATCCAGAGTTGCTGAAAAATAAAGTCGTTGCGAGCTGTTTCTTTGAGCCTTCAACTCGAACTCGCCTCTCATTCGAAACCGCAGTTCAACGCCTTGGTGGCACAGTCATCGGTTTTGATAATGGCGGTAACACATCACTGGCTAAGAAAGGCGAAACACTTGCTGATTCAGTGCAGGTGATTTCATCGTACGTTGATGCCTTTGTGATGCGTCACCCACAAGAAGGGGCTGCGCGCTTGGCGTCTGAGTTCTCTAACGGTGTGCCAGTGGTGAATGGCGGTGATGGCGCGAACCAACACCCAACTCAAACCCTGCTAGACCTGTTCTCGATTTACGAAACACAAGGCACTCTCGACAACCTCAATGTGGCGTTTGTCGGCGACCTTAAATATGGACGTACCGTGCACTCACTGACGCAAGCACTATCAAAATTCAATAACGTACGTTTCTTCTTTATCGCACCTGAAGTATTAGCGATGCCGGATTACATCTGCGAAGAACTGGAAGAGATGGGCATTCAATACAGCACACACAGCAGCATTGAAGAAGTAGTACCGGAACTGGATGTGCTATACATGACTCGCGTACAGAAAGAGCGCTTTGATGCATCAGAATACGCACACATGAAGTCGGCTTACATCCTCACCGCCGACACATTGAAAGACGCCCGCCAAAACATGAAAGTGCTTCACCCACTGCCACGCGTTGACGAGATCACCACCGACGTTGATAAAACACCACACGCTTACTACTTCGAGCAAGCTGAAAATGGTGTATACGCTCGCGAAGCCCTATTAGCTCTAGTTCTAAACGACACTTTATAAGCAGGAGACACAGTCATGGTTAAACAAACTCAGCTACAAGTAGAAGCGATCCGTAACGGCAGCGTCATTGACCACATCCCTGCTCACCTTGGTATCAAAATCCTTAAACTGTTCAAGATGCACAAAACAGAACAGCGCATCACCATGGGATTAAATCTGCCATCATCTGCGTTGGGACACAAAGATCTGATCAAGATTGAGAACATCTTTCTAACCAAAGAACAGGCGAACCAATTGGCTTTGTATGCGCCACAAGCGACGGTCAATCAGATTGAAGAGTACAAGGTCGTAAACAAACTCACGCTTGTACTGCCAGAGCAAATCAACAGCGTATTCTCATGCCCAAATAGCAACTGTATTTCACACGGTGAACCCGTTGAAAGTAGCTTTAAAGTTCAGCTAAAACAGGAAAATGTGCAGCTAAAATGCCATTACTGTGAAAAAGTATTCTCTCGCGAGATCATGAGTGAAATTCGCTAACCCTTATCTTCATTAGTGCCTAGGTCAAAAGCTTCCCAAGCACATGGATATTTATTCCCAATGCGGAATAAATATCCACTCACTTCAAGAATAAAGCACCAAAATACAAGCAAATAACCAGAATTTTGTTTGGTGATCGCCTTCAAAAAGATAACTATCCTTTAGTGGTAGACTAGATGCATAGATGATCATACATCTCGCATACCCGCCCTTCTTTACTTCAGGATTCGTCGGTAAGCCCTAATTAACAAATCGTACTCTACGGCTTTGGGAGTGCGCACGACGCTATGGACAAGCGGTATCACTGTTGACCTTAAGGAGTTGTTCATGAACCCGATCACTGAGCACGGTTGCTTGTATTCAGCTGAAGATAAAACACTGACTGCAGCGTGCAAACGCTTACTACAACAACAAAGCTTCTCAACCCAAAACCAGCTGCGCGAAAAGCTGGTCGAGATCGGCTATACCGGTATTAGCCAATCGACGGTATCTCGTATTTTGTCACAGCTCGGCGTAGTCAAAATCCAGAATGCCTGTGGTAAAAAAGTCTACTGTATTACGGTTGAAAGCGCGCCTGTACGTGTCGATGCCTCCATCTCTTCGCAAATCGAATTAATCACTCATAACCAAGCAATGGTGATAGTTAAAACCCACCCAGGTTGTGCGCAGTTAGTTGCAAGATTAGTAGATATCGACCCACATACTGAGATTATCGGTACTGTTGGCGGCAACGACACCGTGTTAATCATTCCAAAAGACACAACCAATATCGATGCTTGTGAGCAAGTGGTAAAAGCACGCTTAGGTGTCGCTTAAATGGATTACTGGCAAGGGCTCCCTATGCCTGCTGCAAGGCTGACCCTCTCCCGATTACCTAAGAAAGTGGATTTCCCGCCCTAAGGGATATTTACGAGCCAATGAAACTAATAGCAAACTATTACGGTCTGATTGAGTTAAGATACCCATAACTCCATTAAATGACTAAATAGTATGCGACGACTTGCCACATTACTTTTTGTTTGTATTTCCCTATTCACCCAGCCTGCGTGGGCGCTTTTTGGAAATGACAACGCCGAGCCAAGCTTCGGAGGCAATAACAACGGTTTTGTTCCTGTTGACCAAGCTTTCCCTTTCAATTACTACCAGCAAGATGGCAAGGTGCTTCTCGACTGGCAGGTAAAAGAAGGCTACTACCTCTATCAACATAGCCTCTCTTTTAGCGGCCAAAATCTCGCTATCGGTAATGTTGAGTTAGAAGATGGTAAACCACACCAAGACGAATTCTTTGGTGAAGTGAGTGTTTATACTCAACCGCTATTCGTACAAGTTCCCCTGCAAAGTTACCAAGACGGCTCACAGCTGATCGTTAAGTACCAAGGCTGTGCCGAGGCTGGCTTCTGCTACCCTCCAGAAACTCGAGTCATCGACATTGCACCGTTTGAAGCAACGGGTTCAAGCGACACTGCAGCTAAAACTACCAGTAACCAAGCGAACACCTCACCACAAGTTGCTTCTCCAAAAGCAGAGGTGGCAAATAACACAACACCACAATCAAGCGCACCCGTTTCAAAGGAAGCGAGCCTAGCCGATAAACTCGGTGACAGTTGGTGGACCCCATTACTGTTCTTAGCGCTCGGTGTTGGCTTAGCCTTCACACCGTGTGTTCTGCCTATGTATCCAATCCTAACGGGCATAGTGTTAGGTGGTGGCAAGCTCAGCCAAGGTCGCGCGTTGATGTTGTCCTTCATCTACGTGCAAGGCATGGCGCTAACTTACACCCTACTGGGTTTGGTGGTGGCCTCTGCGGGTATGCAATTCCAAGCTGCGATGCAACATCCTTATGTGCTGATTGCGTTGAGCGTTCTCTTCGTAGCATTAGCGATGTCGATGTTCGGCGTATATAACCTACAACTGCCGAGCAGTGTCCAAACTTGGCTCAACAACCAAAGCAACAAGCAGCAAGGTGGCAATACCTTGGGCGTGTTCGCTATGGGTGCTATCTCTGGTTTGGTATGTTCGCCTTGTACTACAGCCCCACTCTCGGGTGCGCTGCTGTATGTTGCTCAAAGTGGCGACCTATTTACCGGTGCGATTGCTCTGTACGCGTTAGCCATGGGTATGGGAATTCCGCTCATCTTGGTAGCGGTATTCGGCAATAAGCTACTGCCAAAAGCGGGCAGCTGGATGGATAAAGTGAAGGTCGTATTCGGCTTTATCTTGCTGGCAGCACCTATCTTCCTGCTAGAGCGCATTATCCCAGAACTATGGGCAACTGCGCTTTGGTCTGCCCTTGGTTTCATCGCCTTCGGTTGGTTGTATCACAGTAAGAACGCACTGCCATTTGGTGGCTGGAAGCAAAGTGCAGTAGGTATTATCGCGATGCTTGGTCTGTTTGCTTCTGCACAACCTGCACTAAATTACTGGTTTGCAGAAAAGAGCGTTGTAGTGGAACAGCAGATCCAGTTTGCACGCATTAACACTGTTGAAGAACTTGAAATTCAGCTCATTGAAGCGAAGAAACTGGGTAAACCGGTAATGCTCGATTTCTACGCCGACTGGTGTGTGGCGTGTAAAGAGTTTGAGAAGTACACCTTCCATCAAGCAGATGTCGAGAACAAACTGTCTGACTTCGTGTTACTTCAAGCAGACGTGACTCGAAACATGCCACAAGACATTGAACTACTTAAGCAGTTGCAGGTACTTGGCTTACCAACCATTGAGTTCTGGGATAGCGAGGGTAACCATGTTCCAAATGCTCGAGTGACTGGTTTTATGCCTGCCGATGTATTCTTAAAACACATGCAAGACCACCAGCTATAACGGCAACATTGGTCTAAATGTAACACCAGACAAAGCCGCACCGCCCCTCATAACGAGATGGCAGTGCGGCTTTTTTGTTATAGCAAGAAACGCTTTCTTAGAAAGGGGATAAAAGTCGATATGGTTCAGACTTTTAATGCATAGATATTGTCCACATACTCAATCAGGATGATAATAAATATTAACTAAATTGTTAAAAGTATGGACGTCATGGACTCGACCTACACCATCATCATTGCTGATGACCACCCTCTCTTCCGCAACGCCCTATTTCAGTCGGTTCATATGGCGATCAGCGGTGCGAACCTACTTGAGGCCGACTCTCTCGACGCGTTACTGACTCTGCTTAAAAAAGAAGATGAACCCGACCTACTGCTGCTCGATCTAAAAATGCCGGGAGCCAACGGAATGTCTGGTCTGATTCAGCTTCGTGCAGAATACCCAGACCTACCGATTGTCGTGATCTCGGCAAGTGAAGACGCTAGCGTGGTCACTCAAGTGAAAAGCCATGGTGCGTTTGGTTTTATTCCAAAGTCGAGTGACATGCGTGAATTGGTAAGTGCACTGAATCAAGTGCTGAATGGCGACCCGTTCTTTCCTGAAGGGCTGATTACTAACAATGCGGCTTGTAGCGACCTTGCAGAAAAAATTGCCACACTGACGCCACAACAATACAAGGTGCTAGGGATGCTTTCCGACGGCCTGCTGAACAAGCAAATCGCCTATGAATTGAATGTTTCGGAAGCGACCATCAAGGCGCACATGACAGCCATCTTCCGAAAACTGGACGTAAAAAACCGAACTCAAGCGGTTATCTTACTGCAAGAAGTCCATAATTAAGCGCCGCTGACATCCTCATCTAAAGTCGTCTTAGGCAAACATAAACCCAGCTTGACGACTTTATGATCTTCTATCTCTGCAACCACCCAATTGATGTCATGCCACTCAAAACTATCACCCAATACTGGATGAGGACCAAGTTCGCGTTCAGCCAGCTCTTTTAGCGTCATCTCTCGCTCTTCTTCAGAACCAAGCTCAATGCCATAGCAATCACTCACTGCCGCAATCGACAAGCCAACCTCAAGGAAGAAATCACCAAAGAATCGTGCAGCCTCTTCAGCTTCCGGTGCTTCACTGAACAGCTCACTTAAACTGTCTAGGTCTTGGTCTTGGCCAAGCACACAAAGAATATCGTTCGCTTCTAACACTGTGCTACCCGATGGGTGAAGCAAAGCGTCTTGTCGAAACAGTGCAGTAATACGTGTGCCTTCCGGCATCGACAAGCGCTTGAGCGGCTCACCGACACACCACTTCTCTTCTTTCAGCTTGTAGACAAACATCTCCCACTCACTGGTCGGGTAAATCTCGATACCAGTGCGTGAAATAGGTGTCGGTGTTGGTGGCAAGGTGACTTGAGCCAGCCTCGCAACTTTCATCAAGCTACCACCTTGAACAATCAACGACACCATAACCACGAAGAACGCGATATTGAAATACAATTGAGCATTAGGCAGGCCTGCCATCATCGGGAACACCGCCAAAATGATCGGCACCGCGCCACGTAAACCTACCCAAGAAACAAACCAGCGCTCCTTGGTGGTAAAACGTCGAAATGGCAACAGACCTAACCAAACCGACAGCGGACGAGCAAACAGGATCATACCGAAAGCTAGCGCCAAAGCAGGGAGTGCGATTTCCATCAATGTCGATGGTGTGACCAAGAGACCGAGAACCAAGAACATCACAATCTGGCTTAGCCAGGTCATGCCATCAAGGACATTGAGAATCGAGTGTCGAGCGCGCGTTGGACGGTTACCAATGAACAAGCCCACAAGGTAAATCGACAAGATGCCACTGCCGCCAAGCATATTAGAGAAAGCGAACAGAGCCACACCGCCGCTCAGTACCAGAATCGAGTAAAGACCATCAGCCAGCTGTATTCGGTTGATTAAACTCCACAGAACCCAACCGCCACCAAGACCAATAAGCGTACCAACACCAAATTGCATCGCGAAGCTTTTCAGCAGAAAGTTCATCCCCATCTCAGCATCTGGGGTGCCAAGTAGCGCGATTAAGGTCACCGTTAGGAAGACCGCCATTGGGTCGTTGGTACCAGACTCTATCTCTAAGGTTGAGCCAACACGCTCGTTGAGGCTCTGCCCTTTGAGCAGAGAAAATACCGCCGCAGCATCGGTCGAGCCCACAATCGCGCCCACTAGAATGCCTTGCATCAGTGATAGGTCGAATAGCCAAGCCGCCATTAAGCCGGTGAGGGTAGCAGTACAAGCCACACCTATGGTGGCTAACGACAGCGAAGGCCAAAACGCGACCTTAAAACTCGCCACCTTAGTGCGCATACCACCATCAAGCAGGATCACGGCAAGCGCGAGGTTACTCACCAAGTAAGTTAATGAATAGTCATCAAAATTGATGCCGCCGGGGCCATCTTCGCCCGCCAACATACCAACAAACAAAAAGATCAAAAGAATCGGAACGCCCAATCGTGAGGACACTTGTGAGAAAAGCACACTGATGGCGATAAGCACTGCACCAGTTAAAAATAAGTGATTAATAGTTATTGCGTCCAATTCGTTCCCCCAAAGAATAAAACTCGTGATTAAAGCATGTCTAATTTCTGCTATTAAGCAAGAAAAGGGCTCTAAAAGCAGCGTAATTACTATAACAAACTTATATTTCCCTTCGTGTCATATGCAGGACTAAATAATGATTCTCTGTCATTTAGTTGTTAAATTTTATTACTCACTCATTAATTCATCCCTTTTTGTTAGACCTTTGGCTAATTTAACAACCTTGTAACATCACATTTTTATATGGTTTTGTCTCCCAACTCCCATATTTCAGTGGATTAGGGCTAATACCGTCCCGACTAAAGTTGCACAGATCCCTTGACTTATCCTTGCTACATTTCAAATCGTAACATTACGTTAACACAACGACATTCTACGGAAACGGAATAAAGGAGAAGGCAATGGCGTTCGAATCTACGGAACATGCTCAAGCCTACTGGAAGGAAAACTTGGGAATTATGGGAACACTGCTCGCGATCTGGTTCGCAGTGTCTTACGGCGCAGGCATCTTATTTGTTGATGCCCTTAACACCGTTCAGTTTGGCGGGTTCAAGCTCGGCTTTTGGTTCGCTCAACAAGGCTCGATATACACCTTCGTGGCGCTGATATTCATTTACGTTGTCCGCATGAATGCGCTCGACAAAAAATACAACGTACAGGAAGACTAGAGGCTAGAACATGGATATTCAAACTTGGACGTTTATTCTCGTCGGTATCACTTTCGCACTGTATATCGGCATCGCAATCTGGGCTCGCGCAGGGTCTACCAGTGAATTCTACGTTGCGGGCGGTGGTGTACACCCAGTAGCAAACGGTATGGCAACAGCCGCTGACTGGATGTCGGCAGCGTCATTCATCTCAATGGCAGGTATCATCTCATTCGTTGGTTACGACGGTGCGGTTTACCTGATGGGTTGGACAGGTGGTTATGTACTACTTGCGCTATGTTTAGCACCTTACCTACGTAAGTTCGGTCAGTTTACGGTTCCTGATTTCATCGGTGAACGTTACTACTCGAAAACAGCACGTATGGTAGCGGTATTCTGTGCAATCTTCGTATCATTCACATACGTTGCGGGCCAGATGCGTGGTGTGGGCGTAGTATTCTCTCGTTTCCTAGAGGTCGACATTAACCTAGGTATCATCATTGGTATGGGTATTGTGTTCTTCTACGCAGTACTTGGTGGCATGAAAGGCATCACTTATACGCAGGTAGCTCAATTCTGTGTCCTCATTTTCGCCTTCCTTGTTCCAGCAATCTTCACGTCAATCATGATGACAGGTAACCCGCTTCCACAAGTTGGTATGGGTTCAACGATTTCAGGCACAGACGTTTACCTACTCGATAAACTGGATGGACTCACCGAAGAACTCGGATTTACCGCCTATACCGAAGGTAACAAGAGCATGGTGGATGTATTCTTCATCTGTGCAGCTCTAATGGTAGGTACTGCAGGTCTTCCACACGTAATCATCCGTTTCTTCACAGTACCTAAAGTACGTGATGCGCGTATCTCAGCAGGTTGGGCACTACTGTTCATTTCATTGCTATACACAACAGCACCAGGCGTTGCAGCATTCGCTCGTGTAAACATGATTGAAACGATTAACGGCCCAGACATGCAAGGTGTCGCAGCAGCAGACGCACCTAGCTGGTACAAAAATTGGGAAAGCACTGGCCTAGTAGGTTGGGAAGATAAGAACGGCGATGGCAAAATGTTCTACTCGGGCGATGAGCGCAACGAGATGAAGATCAACCGTGACATCATCGTACTGGCTTCTCCAGAGCTAGCGAAACTACCAAACTGGGTTGTAGCACTACTGGCAGCCGGTGGCCTAGCAGCCGCACTATCAACAGCCGCAGGTCTACTACTAGTAATCTCAACATCGATTTCGCATGACTTGTTGAAGAAAGGCTTCAGACCAAACATGACCGACAAGCAGGAGCTACTAGCCGCTCGTTTGGCAGCAATGGTCGCGATTATCGGTGCAGGTTACTTGGGTATTAACCCTCCAGGCTTCGTAGCTCAGGTAGTAGCGTTTGCCTTCGGCTTAGCCGCAGCATCCTTCTTCCCAGCAATTATCCTAGGTATCTTCTACAAGAAGATGAACAAGGAAGGCGCGATTGCAGGTATGTTGACAGGTATTGCCTTCACGGCAAGCTACATCATCTACTTCAAGTTCGTTAACCCAGCAGCAAGCACACCTGAAAACTGGTGGTTTGGTATCAGCCCAGAAGGCATCGGTACGCTAGGTATGTGTCTAAACTTCGTAGTTTCAATTGCGGTAAACAAAGTGACTGCTGAAGTACCACAAGACGTACAAGAGATGGTTGAAAACATCCGTTACCCTAAGGGTGCTGGTGAAGCTCACGACCACTAAACGCGACTACTAAACCGAGATGTTTAGCAAAAAATGACTCAGTACTTACATTGTAGGGATTAGGTACTGAATCTCAGAAAGCCGATACGTTATGTATCGGCTTTTTTCTTTTGCCTACCGTTTTATAAAAACAGAAACAAAGGGTTGTTTTTAAAGTTTCATTTGATAATAATTATCATTAACATCCAATAAAGAGATGAAGATGATGATGAAAGAGCAGCAGGTCCTCTATTCGAGGTTCTATAAAGCGCAGGATCGCTTTACCTCCTCAGAGCAAGTTCACGGCCACGAGCCGTTTGTAATTCGAGACTACATCGAGTGTGCACAAACGCTTGCCGCATACTATGAAAAACACGCCGCCCAAGAAAATATCTTGCTATGCGAGCTGTACCTGCGCCAAGTTTTCTTCCATCTGATTGAAGCGATTGAGTCACCTGAGCGCAGTTTTACCTTTCGTCATATCTGCCTAGACTCAATTCACTCACCACTATTTTATCTAAAACGCCACTACTGCCAGCAACCACATGGCCAAGCGCGTTTTTTGAATCTCAGCCAGACACTACAACAAGTCCAAGCCCCACTTGGCTAACAAGGATAGAAGATGACCCTACAATATCGAATTGAAAAAGACAGCATGGGGGAAGTAAAAGTCCCTGCTGATGCGCTGTATCAAGCACAAACTCAACGTGCCGCAGATAACTTCGCGTTTAGCTCCCACAAAATGCCCACCAGCTTTATTCAAGCACTGGCATTAATTAAACAAGCCGCTGCTGACACCAATGCTCAATTAGGTTTATTGGAAGGCGATATTGCCAATGCGATCGCTGATGCGAGCCAAGAGATCATTGATGGTAAACATCTCGATCAATTCCCGATCGATGTTTATCAAACCGGCTCAGGTACTAGCTCCAACATGAACGCCAACGAAGTGATTGCGACACTCGCATCAAGAAGTTTGCAAGGCGACGTGAACCCAAACGATCACGTCAATATGGGCCAAAGCAGCAACGATGTGGTGC
This sequence comes from Vibrio chagasii, assembly GCA_041879415.1. Taxonomy (NCBI): domain Bacteria; kingdom Pseudomonadati; phylum Pseudomonadota; class Gammaproteobacteria; order Vibrionales; family Vibrionaceae; genus Vibrio; species Vibrio chagasii. The sequence goes on from CP090853.1 coordinate 196,778, forward strand.
CAACCGCGATTCAAGTCAGTGTCGCACTCACTGCTGAAAACAAGCTGCTACCAGCACTAAGCCACCTGTCTGAAGCACTGAGCGTTAAACAGCAAGAGCTTGCTGAGGTCGTGAAAACCGGCCGCACTCACCTAATGGATGCGATGCCGATTACCTTTGCGCAAGAGTTGGGTGGCTGGAAATTCCAGATTGAACACGCTAAACAAGCAATTGAAAGCACCTTGCCCGCTATTAAAGCACTTGCTCAAGGTGGAACGGCGGTAGGTACAGGCATCAATGCTGACCCTCGCTTTGCCGATAAGTTTGCAAGTAACCTGTCGCAGTCGACAAAGATCGGCTTTAACTCGAGTGAAAACTTCTTTTTCAACCTCAGTAGTCAAGATGCGATCGTTGCCTTTTCGGGTCAGCTCAAAACTGCAGCAGTTGCGATCATGAAGATCGCAAACGATCTTCGTTGGATGAACTCTGGTCCATTAGCTGGCTTAGGAGAAATTGAATTGCAGGCGCTACAGCCAGGCTCATCCATCATGCCTGGTAAAGTGAACCCTGTAATACCAGAAGCTGCAGCGATGGCCGCTGCACAGGTGATTGGTAACGACACCACCATTACGGTAGCTGGCCAGTCTGGCAACTTCCAACTGAATGTGATGCTGCCAGTGATTGCTCATAACGTATTAGAAAGTATCGAGCTTTTAGCTAACAGCTCTGTTGCGCTGGCAGATAAAGCAATTGCGACTTTCACTGTACGCCAAGACAATCTTGATTTAGCGCTTTCAAAGAATCCAATTCTGGTGACGGCGCTTAATCCTGTAATTGGTTACCTAAAGGCAGCAGATATTGCCAAGAAAGCCTACAAAGAAGGTTTGCCTATCCTTGATGTTGCAGAAAGAGAAACCGACCTAAGCCGAGAAGAACTCAGCAAGTTGCTTGACCCAACCGCGCTCACTCAAGGTGGTATCGCAGGTTAAACCAGTCATTCATAACATGTCTATCGGATCAAAAAAGGCCTCATCTGAGGCCTTTTTAGGATCTAATAGTTAATGGAAAATAGGTTAATTAAATTAACTCACACGATTCAATACCGCTCTGAGTTTTAGCGGCTTCACAGGCTTGGCAATAAAGCTAAAACTATTGGCTTTTATCGCTGCCAACATGTCATCGGTTCTATCGGCACTGATAATGACTCCCTCAAAAGAGTCACCCAGGCGTAAGCGACACTGCTGCAACACCTCAAGCCCTGTTCGCCCATTATCGAGACGGTAATCAGAGAAGATCACATCGGGTTTCCAGTCACCATCGAGGCACTTCAAACTCTCAACTAAATCAACTGCGGTCTTAACCTCACAGCCCCAGCGACCGATCAGATTCTCCATACCCACTAAAATCTCTCGTTCATTATCGACACACAAGATTTTAAGGTGCTCGATATCACTGCTTGCCACTGGCGCAGCAGCTTGCACAACCGGAGCCACTTGTTCCGCTCTTGCTAAGGTAATAGAAAAGACACTGCCTCGTCCCGGCCATGAACGCATCGATATTTGATGACCAAGCACATGAGCAATACCTTTAGAAATCGCGAGCCCCAGCCCTAAACCTTGATCAGAACGCACTTGGCTACCACGAGTGAACTCTTCGAAGATCTCTTGTTGCTTGTCTTCATCAATACCGGTTCCGTTATCCCACACATCGATTCGCACCTGCCCGTTGACTCGTCTTGCTCCGAGCACCACTTTGCCTTCTGGGTTATAGCGGAAGGCATTAGTCAAAAAGTTCTGAATCACTCGTCTCAGCAACTTAGGATCAGATTGAATAAACAAGGATGATGGGATCATCTTGAAATCAATTTTTTGCTGCGTCGCTAAAGCACTAAATTCCGCATTCAAGTTCGCAAGCACATCATGCACCGCAATGGCGTGGATGTTGGTTTCCAGTTTGCCAGACTCTAATCGTGAAATATCTAGCAAGTCGCCTATCAAGTCCTCGGCTGCACCCAATGCACTTTCAATATGAGACGAAAGCTGCTTCACTTCCTGCTCTTTTGCTACCTCCGAAAGTGACGAAGCAAACAAACGCGCGGCATTCAGTGGCTGCATCAAATCGTGGCTCACCGCCGCTAAGAAACGACTCTTTGATTGGGATTCTTGATCAGATATCTGCGTTGCTTTAACCAAGCGATGGTTCAGCTTTTCGAGCTCTTGAGTTCGTTCGTGTACTCTTGATTCCAAGCTTTCATTCGCGTCTTTTAACGCCTGTTCTGCTTGTCTAAATACCGTGATATCGGTAAAGCTCATCACAAAGCCGCCGCTTGGCATTGGGTTACCTTGCACCTCAATCACTCGACCATCAGGACGAATGCGAGAAGAGGTGTGTCGTGTACCTTGTTCCAAGTGATAAACACGGCGACGCACGTGATCTTCAGGGTCACCCGGACCACACAAACCTTGCTGCGCATTGTGACGAATCACATCGGAGATCGGCCTGCCCACTTGTATCAAGCCAGCAGGGAATTCAAACAGTTCTAAGTAACGCTGATTCCATGCCACCAGCCTCATCTGTTTGTCCACCACTGCAATCCCTTGACCAATGTGCTCAATCGCTCCTTGTAGCAAACCACGGCTGAAATCGTACAACTCCGAGGCTTCATCAACGATGGTCGCCACTTCTTCAAGCTGCATATTTCTGCCCTGTAAAGCAGAAGTGAGTACTAACTTTGCAGATGAAGCACCAAACACACCCGCCAACACGCGCTCAGCATGTCGAATCAAGCTTGCAGGGGCTTGCTGATTAGGAAGCAGTGGCTGACCTTGTTGTTGCCAGTAGCTTTGAATAGCGCTTTTCGCTCGCTTGCGACCGACAAAACGCGACGCCAACATCTCTAGTTCCGCAACTGTCACACGGTTTTGATAGAGGCTAATATTTTCATTTTCAGGTAGTGGCGTACCAACGAATGCCGCCGATTGTAAGCGCTCACTTAGGCTTGGTCTGGTAGAGATCGAGACCACAGCATAGCAAAGAGTATTAAGCACAATACTTAGCACTATCCCCCAATTTGAACTACTGATATTCCAACTACTGAGCAGCTCTGGCGGTGTGATAATCCACAACAATAGGTTACTTTCACTGTCTCCAGCCAACATACTGGTTTGACTCATCAGGGTAATGAGCCAAATCACCGAGCCAACCATTAAGCCGACATAAACACCCTTACGATTGCCCGGGCGCCAATACAAACCACCAATAAGTGCCGGTGCAAATTGAGCAATCGCAGCAAACGAAAGAAAGCCGATAGCAGATAAAGAATGTATGGTATCGAGCGCTTGATAGAATAACCAAGCACCAAGTAGAAGCAGTAAAATAAGCCCGCGACGAATCACCAATAGCAACCCAGAGAAATGGCGATGAGTCCTTTGAGTGAGTCGCATACGGCGCAGCAATAGTGGCATCACTAAATCGTTCGACACCATGATCGCCAACGCGATGGTCGATACGATCACCATGCCACTGGCCGCCGACGTACCGCCAAGGAACGCAAGCAAAGCAATGTGATTGGCACCTTCAGCCATCGGCAGGCTAATCACATACGTATCTGCGGGCATGCTTGGAAGCAGTCCTTGCCCCGCCCATGCAATCGGAAGAACAAACAGCCCCATCAAAATCAGATAAAGCGGAAATAACCAGCGAGCGGTGTGCAGGTCTTGAGGTCTTTCATTCTCAACAACCATGGTATGGAACTGACGCGGTAAGCAGACAATCGCCAACATGGTCAAAACAGTATGGATAATTAAGGTCGGAATATTCGGCGATTCATAAGTGCTCGCGGCCACGTCGAGCAGGTCAATCTTGTCGCTGCTCATCGCCAGATACATGATAAACAGGCCAACAATCAAAAATGCCGCCAGCTTAACGATGGATTCAAACGCCACCGCCATCATCATGCCACGGTGGTGTTCCGTGTTATCAATGTGCCTTGTACCAAACAGCATGGTAAAAATGGCCAGCGCACCGACCACAAACCAAGAAACATGGTAATCCTGATAGCCAAAATCTTGCGTCAAACTAGGTGCGACAATATCTAACCCCATGGTGATGCCACGCAGTTGTAAGGCAATATAAGGAAGAATACCGATCACAGCAATCACGGTGACGGCTACCGCTAAGCCCTGAGACTTTCCGTAACGAGCCGCGATGAAGTCGGCAATTGAGGTAATGTGTTCCCGTTTCGCTATCAGAATCAGTCGCGCTAAGATCCGCCACCCAAGAGTGAAGACCAAAATCGGTGCAAGATAGATGGGTAAGAAAGACCAAGGGTTATTACTCGCCTGACCCACCGTTCCATAGAAGGTCCACGAAGTACAATACACCGCAATAGAAAGACTATAGATCCACGGTCGCCAACGCGATAGCCAACGAACCTGCCTGTCTCCATACCAAGCGATCAGAAATAACACGCCCAAGTAGGCTAAAGAGACTGGAATTACTACCCATCCTTGCATTGAAAACCCTTTCTTCATCCATAAAAAAACCTCTCCATAAGGGAGAGGTTTCATTTAACTAAGGATGAGTCATTAACTCAATCGCATCGCTTAAATTCTGTGCTTTAGACTCTAATAATCACGATTGGTTATCAGCTATGAACTTCTGACTCAGGTTGATTAACTTCAACCACAGAGCTTCTTTCATCAAGCTTGATAAACAGGGCAATTGCACCCATCGCAGCCATTCCCCAGAAGATATTCGCCCCCCACAATTCGTAGCCCCAACCACTTAAGGTCGTCATTAACGCGATAAAGGCGCCAAGTGGTATCGCATTGTATAGAGCTTGCAGTGCCACCATTTTGTTCGACTCTTGAGACTGAATGTACTGAATCGCCGCGATATGTGCCATGGCGAAAGTCACCCCGTGCAACAACTGAACCAATATCAATACTGGAATCGCAGTCGTTGACGCAGTAATACCCCAACGAGCCATGACCCCAATCGCGGCAATCACAAACAGAGTACGCAACGCTAACCCAGCAAACAGTCGCTTGCTCAGAGCAAATACTGCCACTTCAGCAACCACGGCTAAGCTCCACAGATAACCGATGATCGCCTCAGAGTGGCCCGCCTCTTTCCAGTAAATCGCACTAAAGCTGTAATACGCGGCGTGGCTTCCTTGAAGCAATGCCATCAATGCAAGAAACTTAACTACCGATGATTCACGTAACAGTTGACCAAGTTTAGGTCTTTCAGCCACCTGCTCTGATTCTGTCACCGGCATCACGTTCGGGTTTCTCATCGCAAACAACAGAGAAACCAACACACCTGCCAGCGCAGTATATAGAATCATATCTGTGCCAAATTCAGCCACCAGATAACCAACTACGGTAGAGCCCGCAATAAATGCCACTGATCCCCACAGACGCGTACGTCCGTAATCAAGCATATTAAGTCGGCTGTAATGGTTTGCCATTGCATCTGAAAGTGGAATCACAGGACCACAGCAAAGGTTGAAAAGTACCGTTGCCAACAACATCAGTACAAAGCTACCGCCGGTGAAAAAGTGGAAGCCAACAAATAGCAGTGCCGCAAAACTCAACCAGCGCAGAGCTGGCATCAGGTGTTCAACCTTGTGTATACGAGGTGTGATTAATAAATTTGCCACACAACGCGTCGCAAAACCCACACCAATCAATACGCCAATGTCCCCCGCAGAAACACCTTGGTCTTCAAACCATAACGCCCAAAATGGCAGATAAACGCCATAGGCAAAAAAGAAACCGAGAAAATACTGGGATATCCAGCCATAAGGGGAAGGTTTAAACATAGGCAACCTATAAAAATGTGCGGAACAAGGAAGCGCCAATTATGCCTAGGTCACAAAAGATGAAAAAGGGAATTATTGCGGGGATAGTATTCCCATATTCAATTAGTTCAGATATCGCATTTCAGCAAGATATCTAAGCTCTCCAAGTCGCCACTCTCTCACTTAGACTAAAGTCGTCTGGAGCTTCGCTAGTAATTTGTCAGACTGAAAAGAGACTCCCATTTCTTTGCCATTGCTTATGCCTGATAAATTTAATATGCAGCACCCGCCTTTCGATAGCTTGTCTGAAACTGAACAGTTAACGCTGCGCTCGGCTTTGGACGTGGTTTACTACCGAGCACACGAAGTGATATTGGAAGCAGACCGCCCGAGTCGACACCTGCATATTCTGATTAAAGGTGCTGTTGAAGAGCGTTCCAGCAGTGATGGAGAGATCTATGCGCACTATGCCAATGACGATATTTTCGATGTACGCAGCCAGTTCGAGCCTCATACAAAACATCAATATATCGCGCTGGAAGACACACTAAGTTACCTATTACCAAGCGACGTTTTTCTTGAGCTATACCACGCCAACGGCCAATTCGCCGCTTACTTTGATAGCAACCTCTCAACCCGAAAAGCATTGATTGAAGCCGCTCAGCAACAGCAGAATCTTGCCGAGTTCATACTGACCAAAGTCGATGATTCGATTTATCACCCACCACTGATACTTGAACCCGACCAACCTATCAATCAAGTGACTCAAACCCTTAAAGAACAAGGCTTAGACTCGGCCTTGGTTCATTTGGAACATGATAATCCAAAAGCTTTTGGATCATCATGTTCCTTTCCGTATGGAATCGTCACGCGGACCAATTTATTGCACGCGGTGATGCTCGATGATCGCCCACTCGATACACCTGTCGGCGAGATAGCAACCTTCCCTGTTTTGCATGTTAATCATGGTGACTTCTTGTTTAACGCCATGATTACCATGACAAGGAATCGTGTAAAAAGGCTGATGGTGTGTGATGGTCTCAATGCGGTCGGCATGGTAGATATGACGCAAATACTCAGTGCGTTTTCCACTCACTCGCATGTTCTTACGTTGCGTATTGCTCGAGCCACCAGCATTGAAGAATTGGCGATGGCTTCCAACAAGCAACGTCAACTGGTCGAAAGCCTGCTCAGTAATGGTATTCGCACACGTTTCATCATGGAGCTGATTTCTGCCGTCAATGAACAGATTATTGAAAAGGCATTTGAACTGGTGATTCCCCCTGCGCTACACAACCATTGTTGTCTCATCGTGCTAGGTTCAGAAGGTCGCGGAGAACAGATACTCAAAACCGATCAAGACAATGCGTTGATCATTCAAGACGGATTAGAGTGGCACCAATGCCAAAATGCGATGAATGATCTCACTCATACGTTGCAACAATTAGGTTATCCACTGTGTCCTGGCAACGTAATGGTCAACAACCCGAAGTGGGTTCATTCAGAACAAGAATGGAAACAAACTCTGACGAGTTGGGTAAAAAAAGCGACGCCAGATACGGTGATGGATATTGCCATTATGGCGGATGCACACGCAGTTGCAGGCAATAGAGATCTGCTACTCCCTGTTAAGCAGCACTTGAGTGATTTAATGCTAGGGCAAGAGCTAATTCTGACCGAATTCTGCCGCCCTGCATTGAACTTCTCAGTACCTCTCACTCTGTTTGGCAACGTGAAACAGTCCAAGTCAGGACTAGACATCAAACAAGGCGGTATTTTCCCAATTGTCCACGGTGTAAGAGCACTGAGCCTTGAACACGGCGTGACGGCCAATAGTACCTTCGAACGCATTGAACAACTGGTGAACAAGAAAGTGTTGGAGCAAAGCACCGCAGACAACCTCAGTGAAGCACTCAAACAATTCTTCAAATGGCGCTTAGCACAACGCCTGTCACAACAGCACAGCAGTAACAAAATAGACGTCAAACTGATGGAGAGAGCGGATAGAGATCTGCTTCGTCATAGCCTGCATGTGGTTAAGAAGTTCAAACAATGGCTTGGATACCACTATCAGATAAGAGATTAGGCACTTCAACGATGAATAGACTGGTTCGCTATTATTGGCATTACAAGCTCAAAGGCTCTCCCTACCAGCCTCTGTTTACTGCGCCTGTTCATCAAGAATATGTCTCACTCGATTGTGAAACCACCAGCCTCGACCCTAATCAGGCTGAACTAGTCACCATTGCCGCGACCAAGATCATCGGCAACCGCATCATCACCAGTAAGCCCTTCGAAGTGCGGCTACGAGCCCCTCAATCCCTCGACTACAATTCAATCAAAATTCACCGTATTCGCCACCAAGATTTAAAACACGGCATCGAAGAGAAGCAGGCTCTGATTGAATTACTTAACTTTATTGGTAATCGTCCTTTAGTCGGCTATCACATCCGCTATGACAAAAAAATTCTCGACCGCACCTGTTTAAAACAACTCGGATTCCCGCTGCCTAACCGCTTAGTCGAAGTGAGCCAGCTCTATCAAGATAAATTGGAAAGACAGCTGCCGAATGCTTATTTCGACCTCAGTATGGATGCGATTTGTCGCCAACTCGACTTACCGATTCCAGTCAATAAACATGATGCATTACAAGACGCTATCTCTGCTGCTCTGATCTTTGTTCGTCTGAAACATGGCGATCTACCCCGTTTCAACTCTTCATACACCTAATTCAACCCCTGCATCTCGACATAGAGAGCAACATCTCAAAAATGAACTTAACTCGCTATTTTTTAAGTGAAAAGCGGCGTCTCATCCTAAAGTCTAATTGTGGAAATCGCCGTCCTAGCCGAGAGTGATAACACAAAGACGGTTCTGTAATAGACCTAGAAACTGAACGAACACAAAGGAAGTTGCCAGTTCATTAGGAATGTAGGCACAAGGAGAGATGCAATGAGTGAAGCCCACGTTTATCCGGTAAAAGAAAATATTAAATCAACCACACACGCGGATAATGACACTTACCTAGCCATGTACCAACAATCTGTTTCTGACCCAGAAGGCTTTTGGGGTGAACACGGAAAAATCGTGGATTGGATTAAGCCATTCACAAAAGTAAAAAATACCTCTTTCGATCCAGGCCACATCGATATTCGCTGGTTTGAAGATGGCACACTCAACGTGTCTGCTAACTGTATTGACCGACACCTTGCTGAGCGCGGTGATGAAGTCGCAATCATCTGGGAAGGCGATGACCCTGCTGATGATAAAACCCTCACTTTTAATGAATTGCACAAAGAAGTGTGTCTGTTCTCTAACGCTCTAAAGGAGCAAGGCGTACGTAAAGGCGACGTAGTTTGTCTGTACATGCCAATGGTACCTGAGGCTGCGGTTGCTATGCTGGCGTGTACTCGTATTGGTGCGGTTCACACAGTAGTATTCGGTGGTTTCTCACCAGAAGCTCTGTCAGGTCGTATTATCGATTCGAATGCTAAAGTCGTGATCACAGCCGATGAAGGCGTGCGTGGCGGCCGAGCTGTTCCTCTTAAGAAAAACGTCGATGAAGCACTGACTAACCCAGAAGTGAAAACCATCGAAAAAGTGATGGTGCTTAAGCGCACTGGCGGCGATGTTGCATGGCATGAGCACCGTGATATTTGGTGGCATGAGGCGACAGCAAACGTATCAGCAGACTGCCCACCAGAAGAGATGAATGCGGAAGACCCACTATTTATCCTTTATACATCAGGCTCAACAGGCAAACCAAAAGGTGTAATGCATACTACCGGTGGTTACCTTGTTTACGCAGCGATGACCTTTAAATACGTATTTGATTACCAAGAAGGCGAAACCTTCTGGTGTACTGCCGATGTGGGTTGGATTACTGGCCACACATACCTTGTTTACGGACCACTGGCTAACGGCGCTAAGACAATCCTGTTTGAAGGTGTACCAAACTACCCGAACACAAGCCGCATGAGCGAAGTGGTTGATAAGCACCAAGTCAACATTCTTTACACTGCACCAACAGCTATTCGTGCATTAATGGCGAAAGGCAATGAAGCGGTTGAAGGCACATCTCGTGACAGCTTAAGAATCATGGGCTCGGTAGGTGAACCTATTAACCCAGAAGCGTGGGAGTGGTACTACAAAACGATTGGTAACGAGCAATCTCCAATTGTTGATACATGGTGGCAAACCGAAACGGGCGGTATCCTAATTGCCCCACTACCGGGCGCTACCGACCTAAAACCGGGCTCAGCGACTCGTCCATTCTTCGGTGTACAACCTGCGCTAGTAGATAACATGGGTAACATCATTGAAGGCGCTACCGACGGCAACCTCGTCATTCTAGACTCGTGGCCTGGTCAAATGCGTACCGTTCATGGCGATCATGACCGTTTTGAGCAGACATATTTCTCTACCTTCAAAGGCATGTACTTCACCAGTGATGGTGCTCGTCGTGATGAAGACGGCTACTACTGGATTACTGGTCGTGTTGATGACGTACTGAACGTATCTGGTCACCGTATGGGTACTGCTGAGATTGAGTCAGCGCTAGTTGCATTCGATAAGATTGCAGAGGCTGCGATTGTCGGTATTCCTCACGACATCAAAGGCCAAGCGATTTACGCTTACATCACGCTTAATGATGGCGAGTTCCCAACCGCAGAGCTTCATAAAGAAGTGAAAGACTGGGTACGTAAAGAGATCGGCCCTATTGCGACACCAGATGTACTGCACTGGACCGATTCATTACCGAAAACACGTTCAGGTAAGATCATGCGTCGTATCCTACGTAAGATAGCAACGGGCGATACCGGCAACCTTGGTGATACTTCAACGCTAGCTGACCCAAGTGTAGTTGATAAGCTGATCGCAGAGAAAGCTGAATTGGCATAACAGCTATCACATCAGAATCACTGTTTAAAACAGAACATTTCCAAACCGTCACCTATGTGGCGGTTTTTTTATGGCTGATCTTGCTCTCAAATATCCACATTACAATTAAGGCAATAACGCTTTTTTGTTAAGTTGGTAACAATTTCACTTGCTATCAATAGGAGATTAGACCAGTAAATTGCTGCGATTTGCGCTGAATTAGCTATAATCTGGTTCTAATTTTTAAATTTGGGTTTTTCTCACTGGAAATTAACCTCAAATTTTCAATAAAATGGCAACATTCACGGTCGTAATCACGATAAAGGAAGATAGCCCCACGATGTCTACAAAGTTTCGCATTCTAGTTTTAAATGGCCCAAACCTTAACCTGTTAGGCCTAAGAGAACCGGCACACTACGGCTCTCAAACACTTGACCAGATTATTAGCTCACTAACCGAGCAAGCGAAAACACAAGATGTTGAGCTATCGCACTTACAGTCAAATCGTGAGTATGAACTGATCGAAGCTATCCATAGTGCATATCAAGATATTGATTTCATTATCATCAACCCAGCAGCCTTTACACATACCAGTGTGGCGTTGCGTGATGCACTACTTGGTGTAGCGATCCCATTTATTGAAGTGCACCTATCGAATGTTCACGCACGTGAACCTTTTAGGCACCACTCTTACCTCTCAGATAAAGCAGAAGGGGTAATCTGTGGCTTAGGCGCACAAGGCTACCAATTTGCTTTGACTGCTGCGATTCACAAGTTGCAGTCAAAATAACGAACATAACCGAACTAATAGACACCAGCTCTAGTCATAGAGCATGGTTAATTAACAAAAGAGAAAGAAACGATGGATATTCGCAAAATCAAAAAGCTGATCGAATTGGTTGAAGAGTCTGGTATCGCAGAACTAGAAATCTCTGAAGGTGAAGAGTCAGTACGCATCAGCCGCAACGGCACTGCACCTGTAGCAGCACCAATTCAATACGCAGCAGCTCCGGCTCCAGCAGCGGCACCAGCTCCTGCAGCAGCTCCAGCTCCAGCGGCGGCTCCAGAAGCAGCTGAAGCTCCAGCAGCAGTAACTGGCCACCAAGTTCTTTCTCCAATGGTTGGTACGTTCTACGGCGCACCAAGCCCAGACGCAAAACCATTCGTAAAAGTTGGTCAACAAGTTAACGCTGGCGACACACTATGTATCGTTGAAGCAATGAAGATGATGAACCAAATCGAAGCTGATAAGTCTGGTGTTGTAACTGCAATCCTTGTTGAAGACGGCCAACCAGTTGAGTTCGACCAAGCTCTAGTAATTATCGAATAATAGAGAAGCCTCATTATGTTAGATAAATTAGTAATCGCGAACCGTGGTGAGATTGCACTACGTATTCTGCGAGCATGTAAAGAGCTAGGCATTAAAACGGTTGCTGTTCACTCAACAGCTGACCGTGACCTTAAGCACGTACTGCTAGCAGACGAAACCATTTGTATCGGTCCTGCTCGTGGTATCGATAGCTACCTAAACATCCCTCGTATCATCAGCGCAGCTGAAGTTACGGGCGCTGTTGCTATCCACCCTGGTTACGGCTTCCTATCTGAAAACGCAGACTTCGCTGAACAAGTTGAACAAAGCGGTTTCATTTTCGTTGGTCCTAAAGCAGAAACTATCCGCATCATGGGTGACAAAGTTTCAGCAATCACGGCAATGAAGAAAGCAGGCGTACCTTGTGTACCTGGTTCTGACGGTCCGCTAAACGACGACGAAGCAGCAAACAAAGCACATGCTAAGCGCATTGGCTACCCAGTGATCATCAAGGCGTCTGGCGGCGGCGGCGGTCGTGGTATGCGTGTTGTTCGCACTGAAGGTGAACTAACAGAAGCAATCGCAATGACACGTGCTGAAGCAAAAGCATGTTTCAACAACGACATGGTTTACATGGAGAAATTCCTAGAAAACCCACGTCACGTTGAAGTACAAGTAATTGCTGACGGTCAAGGCGGTGCTATCCACCTTGGTGAGCGTGACTGTTCAATGCAGCGTCGTCACCAGAAGGTTGTTGAAGAAGCGCCAGCTCCAGGTATCACTGAAGAGATGCGTAAATACATCGGTGAACGTTGTACTCGTGCATGTCTAGAAATCGGCTACCGCGGTGCAGGTACATTTGAATTCCTATACGAAAATGGCGAATTCTACTTCATCGAAATGAACACTCGTATTCAAGTAGAGCACCCAGTAACAGAGATGGTAACTGGCGTTGACCTAATCAAAGAGCAACTACGTGTTGCTGCTGGTCAACCTCTATCTTTCACGCAAGACGATATCAAGATCAAAGGTCACGCGATCGAATGTCGTATCAACGCGGAAGATCCAGAGAAGTTCCTACCTTCACCTGGTAAGATTGAGCGCTTCCACGCTCCTGGTGGTATGGGCGTTCGTTGGGACTCTCACATCTACACTGGCTACACAGTTCCACCACACTACGATTCAATGATCGGTAAGCTAATCACTTACGGTGAGAACCGTGATGTTGCGATTTCTCGTATGAAGAACGCACTAGGTGAGATGATTGTAGAAGGCATCAAAGTAAACATCTCTCTACAAGAGTCGATCATGAACGACGAGAACTTCCAACACGGTGGTGCAAACATCCACTACCTTGAGAAGAAACTTGGTCTTCAATAGAAACTAGCCTCGTGTAATTTGTTCTTAAATGAACAAAATAAAATGCTCACTTTGGTGGGCATTTTTTGTTTTTAAGCGTCCAAAAAACGCAATCAATATTCCCCATTATATTCCTTGGGGTTTTGGTGAATTTGCTCATATTTTCTGCTAGACTCGCCATCCAATTTTTCTCATATAGAAGATTCAGCCATGCCTTGGATTCAAATCAAGCTTAATGCTACCAATGAAAATGCCGAACAAATCGGCGACATGTTAATGGAAGAGACTGGTGCTCTATCTGTAACTTTCCTGGATGCACAAGATACCCCTGTATTTGAGCCTCTGCCGGGTGAAACTCGCCTTTGGGGTGACACTGACATTCTTGCGCTTTACGACGCTGAGATTGATACAGGTGTCGTTCTAGCGCAGATTAAAGCAAGCAACATGTTCCCTGCAGACTTTGCTCATAAAGTTGAGCAAATTGAAGACAAGGATTGGGAACGTGAATGGATGGACAACTTCCACCCAATGAAGTTTGGTGAGCGTTTATGGATTTGCCCAAGCTGGCGCGATATCCCTGAACCTGACGCGGTAAACGTAATGCTAGACCCTGGCCTTGCATTCGGTACTGGCACTCACCCAACAACAGCATTGTGTCTTGAGTGGCTTGAAGGATTAGATCTGACAGGCAAAACCGTTATCGACTTCGGTTGTGGCTCAGGCATCCTAGCGATCGCAGCGATCAAACTAGGCGCAGCAAAAGTTATCGGGATCGACATTGATCCTCAAGCACTACTAGCATCAAAAGACAACGCAGAGCGCAATGGCGTTGCAGAGCAACTTGAGGTGTTCTTGCCACAAGATCAGCCTGAAGGCTTGCTAGCAGACGTTGTCGTTGCCAACATTCTTGCCGGTCCACTGCGCGATCTTTCAGGCATCATTAAAGGCTTAGTTAAGCCAAATGGTGTGCTTGCGATGTCGGGTGTTTTAGATACACAAGCGGAAGATGTTGCGACTTATTATCGTGATGAGCTTCACATTGATCCGATTATCGAGCAGCAAGAGTGGTGTCGAATCTCTGGTCGCAAGCAAGGCTAGACAAGACTTTGGGCGCTAATTGATTGAATTTTATGCAAATTACAAAAACAAATTGTAAATGCTCAAATATTAGTCTTTTCACGCAGCGAAAAAATGCGTAAAATGCGCGCCCTTGCTGGTACAGAACTGTGATGACGTTTTGAAAATCGGAAATTATCAACTTAAGAACAATCTAATCGTCGCTCCAATGGCTGGCGTAACGGATAGACCATTCCGTGAGTTGTGTCTTCGCTACGGTGCGGGGATGGCAGTCAGTGAAATGATGTCCTCCAATCCAAAGGTTTGGAAAACGTCGAAGTCTCAGCAGCGTATGGTACATGAAGGCGAATCGGGCATTCGTTCAGTACAAATCGCTGGTGCAGATCCACAGCTTATGGCCGAGGCTGCGCAATTCAATGTAGATAACGGTGCGCAAATCATCGATATCAACATGGGTTGTCCAGCAAAAAAAGTGAATAAGAAGCTTGCGGGCTCTGCCCTACTTCAGTATCCAGACCTCATTGAAGAGATCTTGAAAGCTGTAGTAAACGCAGTCGACGTTCCAGTAACGTTAAAGACTCGTACAGGCTGGGATACAGATAACAGAAACTGTGTCCAAATCGCTAAAATAGCCGAAGACTGCGGCATACAGGCACTTGCCCTTCACGGGAGAACTCGCGCTTGTATGTACAAAGGTGAGGCAGAATACAAACACATTAAAGCGGCGAAACAAGCTGTATCTATTCCGGTTATTGCTAACGGTGATATCGATAGCCCGGAAAAAGCGAAGTTTGTGCTGGAGTACACCGGCGCTGACGCTTTAATGATTGGTCGTCCTGCCCAAGGTCGTCCATGGATTTTTAACGAAATCCTACACTATTTGGAAAACGGCACCACGATGGACCCACTCCCGATTTCGGAAGTGAAAGACATCATGCTTGGCCATGTTCACGCTCTACATGAATTTTATGGAGAGTTTTTAGGCCCTCGCATCGCTCGTAAGCATGTGGGTTGGTACCTAAAAGAACATGAACAAGCGAGTGAGTTTCGCCGTACCTTCAACGCACTCGAAGCAGGTGATCTGCAGCTTGAGGCGTTAGAAGGTTATTTTGATAACGTTGCACCATAATTACGAGAAGAGCTAGACCGAATATGTTCGAACAAAATCTGACTTCAGAAGCATTGACAGTGACTACAGTAACATCACAAGACCAAATCACGCAGAAACCACTACGTGATTCAGTGAAAGCATCATTGAAAAACTACCTTGCTCAATTAAACGGTCAAGAAGTCAGCGAGTTATACGAACTAGTATTAGCTGAAGTTGAACAGCCACTACTAGACACCATCATGCAGTACACTCGCGGTAACCAAACTCGCGCAGCAACTATGATGGGTATCAACCGCGGTACTCTTCGCAAGAAACTTAAAAAATACGGCATGAACTAATCGTTCTTTCGTAATTAATTGAATTGAAAGCCAAGCTCATTCATTGAGTTTGGCTTTTTTTTGGCTTGTAGATTGGAAAACGAAGAAATGGGTAATGAGAGATAGGCTTTCCTTTAAACTAATGAGCCTATCAGCTACAACAACGGCCTTTTTCAACATTTTCTGAATCTAGTGCAGCCAGAATCGAACAATGGCTAGCGTTGTCATCTATGTGGCCACAACACGCATCGTTAATCTTTTTAAGCGCAGTGCGAATCTTGGTTAACTCAGTAATCTTCTCATCAATCATCTCCAACTTGGCGGTGGTGATGGACTTCACTTCGGCACAGCTATGTTGCGTCGCTTCCAAGCGAATCTCGAGCAATTCTTTAATCTCATCTAAACTAAGCCCCAACTCTTTAGATTTGAGAATAAAGGTCACCTGTTTTTGGTTATTTTCATCATATAGGCGATAACCCGATTCACTGCGGCTCGCTGGGGCAATCAAATTATTTTTTTCATAAAAGCGTAAGGTATCGGCTGTCACACCGCATCGTTTCGCTAATTCACCGATCTGAAACATGTTTTTCCCTAATCCTTCGTCCATTTCACAATTAACCTTATCGTTACTTTTTAGGCTGAAATGGCACTTTTCATAATTATTTTTGAGATGCCAAACGATTGCGCGAGCTTTTTTGTAATAAATTAGTTAGAATCTGCGCCATCAAATTTGGAGTTGGTTATCTTATAGCTTAATCGTAAGACTAACCTCAAAGGTCTTTACCAAAACTGGCCAATATTTTATCTCTTACTGGAATCTAGAATAATCCACGTTGAGAAGATAGAAACAAGTTCTTTTTTGGCAAATATCTTTATTTTAACCCCATGAATTTGAGGAAGATGGAAGCATGAATAACGCTCGTCCAATTCGCCGCGCTCTAATCAGCGTATCAGACAAAACTGGTATCGTTGAATTTGCACAAGCTCTTGCTAACCGTGGTGTAGATATCCTATCTACCGGTGGCACTGCTCGCCTGCTTGCTGAAAAAGGCATCTCTGTTACAGAAGTATCTGACTACACTGGTTTCCCAGAAATGATGGACGGCCGTGTTAAGACTCTGCATCCAAAAGTTCATGGTGGTGTTCTAGGCCGTCGCGGCCAAGACGATGACGTGATGGAAACACACGGTATCAACCCTATCGATATGGTTGTTGTAAACCTATACCCATTCGCAGAAACCGTTGCCAAAGAAGGTTGTACGCTTGCTGACGCTGTTGAGAACATCGACATCGGTGGTCCAACAATGGTTCGCTCTGCAGCGAAAAACCACAAAGACGTAACTATCGTTGTTAACGCTCACGACTACGACCGTGTTATCGCTGAAATGGACGCGAACGAGAAGTCTCTAACACTAGAAACTCGTTTCGACCTAGCTATCGCAGCATTCGAACATACAGCTTCTTACGACGGCATGATCGCTAACTACTTCGGCACTATGGTTCCATCTTACGGTGAGAACAAGGAAGGTGATGAAGAGTCTAAATTCCCTCGCACGTTCAACCAACAGTTCGAGAAGAAACAAGACATGCGCTACGGTGAGAACAGCCACCAAGCAGCAGCATTCTACGTTGAAGCAAACCCTGAAGAAGCATCAGTTTCTACTGCTCGTCAAATCCAAGGTAAAGCTCTTTCTTACAACAACATCGCTGACACAGATGCAGCACTTGAGTGTGTGAAAGAGTTCGACGAGCCAGCATGTGTGATCGTTAAGCACGCTAACCCATGTGGTGTAGCACTAGGTGAAAATATCCTAGAAGCTTACGACCGTGCGTTCAAAACAGACCCTACGTCTGCATTTGGCGGCATCATCGCATTCAACCGCGAACTAGACGCAGCAACAGCAACGGCTATTACTGAGCGCCAATTCGTTGAAGTTATCATTGCTCCTTCTGTTTCTGCTGAAGCAGTAGAAATCGTAGCGGCTAAGAAAAACCTTCGCCTACTTGAGTGTGGTGAGTGGACAACTAAGACAACTGGCTTTGACGTGAAGCGCGTTAACGGCGGCCTACTGGTTCAAGACCGCGACCAAGGCATGGTGTCTGAAGATGACCTGAAAGTAGTTTCTAAGCGTCAGCCAACGGCTGAAGAGCTAAAAGATGCCCTATTCTGCTGGAAAGTAGCGAAGTACGTGAAATCTAACGCGATCGTTTACTCGAAAGGTGACATGACTATCGGCGTAGGCGCAGGCCAAATGAGCCGCGTTTACTCTGCGAAAATCGCAGGCATCAAAGCTGCAGACGAAGGTCTACAGGTTGAAGGTTGTGTAATGGCATCAGACGCATTCTTCCCATTCCGTGACGGTATCGACGCGGCTGCAGAAGCTGGCATCAAGTGCGTTATCCAACCGGGTGGCTCTATGCGTGATGACGAAGTTATCGCAGCAGCAGACGAGCACGGCATGGCGATGATCTTTACTGGCATGCGTCACTTCCGCCACTAATTTCCTCTTCGTATTTGGCACTGTGGCGTCGTTAGCTGCTTTCGCCCACCCCGGTCACATAGCGGGCTATGCTCCCCGGGGATGGGCTCAATTGCTGCCTAGCCACATCACCAACTACTTTGAGCAAAACTTATTTAATTTAGCTAATTTGAAATACTCTTATTTTTAGGAATTTTTCATTTTAGAGCAAAGCCATATTGATAAGGTCAAGGAGAGCTCGCGGAGTTTATAACTATAAATGAGCAAGCTCGACGCAGAGATTAACAATATGGCGCAGCTATCAAAGGATAAATAAAATGAATGTATTGATTATCGGTGCTGGCGGTAGAGAACATGCTTTGGGTTGGAAAGCAGCACAAAACCCAAACGTTGAAACAGTTTTCGTCGCTCCAGGTAACGCAGGGACTGCACTTGAGCCAAAACTTGAGAACGTAAACATCGGAGTTGAAGACATTGCTGGTCTAGTGGCGTTTGCTCAAGAGAAAAAAATCGAACTGACTATCGTTGGTCCAGAAGCACCACTGGTTATTGGTGTGGTTGACGCGTTCCGCGAAGTGGGCCTGCCAATCTTTGGTCCAACTCAAGCGGCGGCTCAGCTAGAAGGCTCTAAAGCATTCACTAAAGACTTCCTAGCTCGTCACGATATCCCAACCGGTTCTTACGCGAACTTCACTGAGATTGAGCCAGCTATCGCTTATGTTCGTGAGCAAGGCGCACCAATCGTTGTTAAAGCTGATGGCCTTGCCGCTGGTAAAGGCGTTATCGTTGCGATGACTCTTGAAGAAGCAGAAGACGCAATCAAAGACATGCTAGCAGGCAACGCATTTGGCGAAGCTGGCAGCCGCGTGGTTATCGAAGAGTTCCTTGAAGGCGAAGAAGCAAGCTTCATCGTGATGGTTGACGGCTCTAGCGTTCTGCCTATGGCCACCAGCCAAGACCACAAACGTGTTGGCGACAAAGACACTGGTCCTAACACGGGCGGCATGGGTGCTTACTCTCCAGCTCCAGTGGTAACGCCTGAAATCCACAACCGTATCCTTGAAGAAGTTATCTACCCAACAGTACGTGGTATGGATGCAGAAGGCGCACCTTACACTGGTTTCCTTTATGCGGGCCTAATGATCGACGCTGACGGCACTCCGAAAGTTATTGAATACAACTGCCGCTTCGGCGATCCAGAAACGCAACCTATCATGATGCGTATGGAGTCAGACCTTGTTGAACTTTGCCTAATGGCTATAGACGAGAAGCTGGACGAAGCAGAATCTAAGTGGGATCCACGTGCTTCTATCGGTGTTGTTCTTGCGGCTGGCGGCTACCCTGCTGACTACGCAAAAGGTGACGTAATTTCACTGCCAACAAGCGAAGTTGAAGGTCAAAAGATTTTCCACGCTGGTACTGCAAATAACGAAGCTGGCGATGTTGTGACAAACGGTGGTCGTGTACTTTGTGCAACAGCACTAGGTAACACGGTTTCTGAAGCTCAAGAGCGTGCTTACGCGCTAACTAAGCAAGTGAGCTGGAATGGTATGTTCCACCGCAATGACATTGGTTACCGTGCGATTGCGCGCGAGCAAGAGCAGTAATCACTGTTATCACTCGCTTACTTTCCAATAACAGTAAGTAAATGACAGCAAGCCAAGAATAGAAAAAGGCGCCTTAGTGGGCGCCTTTTTTATTGTCCGACATACACATGTACAGACTAATAAGTATTTAGCCTACCGTAGGCCAAATGCTTTTAATGATCTATTCGCTACTCTTCAGCAGTGATGGTCTTGCAACACAATCATGGCTTTCTTCCGCTAACATCAATAGCTCCTCTACCGTGATTTTTCCTAGTGAGTCACTGCCAAGAAACGCCGCATAACTTTCCACTGATGCCAAACGGTTAATCACAAAGTTGGGTAAGGCTTGGTTAATATCGATGCTTGAAAACTCTTTACCCGAGCAAGTTTCGAAAGATTGACCGTTCCAATAACCTTGGACCAATTTGAACCCTTCGTCATTCTGCTTAGCCGTGGTCTCTAAGACCTGTGAGGCTTCTTTCTTATAGTTCTCTAACTGTGAAGAGCGGATAGGTAGAATTTTGCCAGCAATGCGGTACTGCTGGTACACAGCTTCGCCTGACTTGTTGAAACGTACATGAACACGATATGGGGCCAGTTCATTCGATGCGTTGCGTTGCTCGCCTTCACGGATAAACTCGCGAAGTACACCTTCCGACCAGGCATAATCAGTTTGATACAAACCGTAATCACCGACGGTAACGTAATCTGCTGATGTATGAGGTTGCGTGAGCTTGTTGGTCACCCAGTAAAAACTTGTCGCGTCGCCCATGACTTGGCCGCCGGTGTAAGTTTCAAATTGTTCTAGGTTTTTGCGAGGGCTTGTTGAAGAACAGCCAATGAGAAATGTAGATAATAGTGAAACGAGGAGAAATGCTTTTTTCATAAAAACCTGTACCGAGGTGGAATACGACTACCTCGGTACAGTTTAGATTATTTCACTGAATCTTTCAGCGCTTTACCTGCAACAAATGCTGGAACGTTTGCAGCAGCGATTTGGATCTCATCACCAGTTTTTGGGTTACGACCAGTGCGAGCTGCACGGTGGTTTACTTTAAAAGTACCAAAACCAATTAGCTGAACTTGATCGCCATCTTTAAGAGCATCTGTTACACCACCAAGAGTCGCTTCTAGAGCAGCTTTAGCTTGTGCTTTAGAAAGGTCCGCTTTTTCAGCAATAAAGTCGATTAATTGAGTCTTGTTCATTTTAGGTTTCCCTTCTTTGTATTTTTGAATTCAATTCACTCTAAAACATAAATGCCCCATCTGGCAAAGGTTTGTCGCCGATCTTTGACTCTAATGCCGTAGTTTTAGCCATAATATGAGTAATAACTCACAATTTGTTACTGATTTTATTAAGCAAGCCCTTGTTTAAAAGGGGCTGAGCGCAAAATTAATGATGACCTAGCCACTACTTTTTCTCTATAATCCACGCTGAATCGCTGATAAAGCGTACAATTTAATTTAAGGGCAAACATGCTGCTGCTAACTATTTACGTCTCCATCGCCATTGGAGTTTCTTTCATTTGTTCTGTTTTGGAAGCTGTACTTTTGAGTATTAGTCCGAGCTACATCGCTCAACTAAAACAAAATGGGCATCCTGCAGCAGAGTCGTTAGACAAACTGAAAACAGACATCGACCGCCCACTGGCGTCAATTTTAACGCTTAACACCATCGCGCACACAATCGGTGCTGCAACTGCAGGTGCACAAGCGGCGGTTGTTTTTGGTAGCCAATGGTTAGGTGTATTCTCTGCCGTACTGACTCTAGGTATCTTAGTACTGTCTGAAATCGTTCCAAAAACAATTGGTGCAACTTACTGGCGTCAACTTGCGCCAGCATCGGCAACCGTACTTCGTTGGATGGTGTTCTTCCTAACCCCGTTTGTATGGTTCTCAGAGCAAATTACTAAGCGCTTGGCTCGTGGTCACGAAGCACCAAAAATGCGTGACGAGCTATCTGCAATGGCAATTTTGGCAAAAGAAAGTGGTGAGTTTGCAGAAGGTGAATCGAAAATCCTAAGTAACTTATTAGGCATTCAAGATGTGCCTGTGACTCAAGTAATGACACCACGTCCGGTTGTGTTCCGTGTCGATGCTGAAATGAGCATCAATCAGTTCCTTGCGGACCATAAAGACACGCCATTCTCACGTCCGCTGGTTTACAGCGAGCAGAGTGACAACATCATCGGCTTTGTACACCGCTTAGAGCTGTTCAAGCTGCAACAAGCGGGTTGTGGCGAAAAGCCACTAGGTGACGTAATGCGCCCTATTCACGTATTACTGAATAACCTGCCATTACCAAAAGCGTTCGATCAGATGATGGCTCAACGCCTTCAGCTATCTCTTGTAGTGGATGAATACGGCACAATTCAGGGCATCATTACCCTAGAAGACATCTTTGAGCACCTAGTAGGTGAAGAGATTGTTGATGAAGCGGATAAAACGACCGACATGCAAGAGTTGGCGTTCCAACGCTGGGAAAAATGGAAAGAGAAACACGGCGTAATTGAGAGCCGCGATGAAGAAGACGAGTTGGAAGAAGAAACTCAAGCAGATAGCGATACTTCAGATTCGAAGGCAACCGACAAAGAGCAAGCGTCTAAAGAAGAGAAAAAAGACGCTTAATCTGAATTGGTTATCAATAGATACAACAAAGGCTCCCAAGGGAGCCTTTGTTTTTATATGTACTTTGGTTCGATTGCGGACTTATAGAGTAACGCCAATGTTACTTACTGGTTCTTCACGCAGTTCGTGGCGTAAGTCTTTAATCAACTCGATATCACGTTCCGTCGCTTCACGCAGTGGCCTGAAAATGGCCCACTGAACGTCCCACTCTTCACATACCGCTTCGTTTTCTTTCTGATTTTCGTTGGTCACTTCTTCAGCGCCTTGAGCAAACTCAAGCTCAGCAACCGTTTTAACCGACTGTTGGCTTACTTTAATTACAGCCTCAAACATATGCTCGCGGTCAAGCAGACCATGAACAAGCGTTGCCAAACCTTGGCAAGCGTCCATTGCAGGGTAAACACCATAGAAGTCAAAATCGTCTGCGCTAGGGAAAAGTTCTTCAACCTTCTCTAATTGGCGTTCAAAGTTCACCTTCGCCGTTTTAACCGTTAGGATTTCCCAAATACTATCCAAAACATCACGATAGATTCGAGCTTCCGCAAATTCTGTATTCTCACAAAACATGGCATAGTTAGGGTACATACGCTCGCATAGACACGCCATAAAGGTAATTTGTTGCCAAGGTTCTAACTTTTCAAGACGAACCTGCAGTGGATTCTGAAGCATAGTCACTCAATAATTGCAGAAAAAGACAGCGAAAGTGTACTTGATAAACCCTGGGGGGAAAAGGTAAGCCGATGAACAATTTTACTAATAAGCTCTATATTGCTACTGAGCATGACGATACTTACGTACAACTGATTCTAAACCAAGATTTACCCGACCTAGAAATCACTCAAAACCCAGAGTCTGCAGAGATCGTATTAGCCTCACCTCACCTCATCGCTGATCGTCTGGATGAATTTACGCAGTTAGATTGGCTACAAAGTACCTACGCTGGTATCAATAAACTCACTCAGCCCAACCTGCGCCATGATTACACCCTAACTAACGTGAAAGGTATCTTCGGGCCAGCGATCGCAGAGTACGTACTAGGTTATACCATTAGTCACTTCAGACACTTTTTCCACTACCACCAGCAACAACAGCAACAAAATTGGCAACCTCAGCTTTATACTAGCCTTACCGATAAAACCATGGTGGTTTTAGGTACGGGTTCAATTGGCAGTCATCTAGCGCAAGCCGCATCAGCCTTTGGTATTCACACCATAGGAGTCAATCGCACAGGCATTCCCCCAAAGCACGAAGCCTTTAAAGATACTTTCCATATCAATGAACTAGAGGCGGCTCTCAAGCAAGCGGACATTGTGGTCAACACGTTACCTTCAACCGCTGAAACCTATCAACTGCTCAACCAAACGACCCTTGGCTACTGCTCTAACGTACTGCTGTTCAATGTTGGGCGAGGCGAAAGCATCGATAACAAAGCGCTGTTATTGGCGATTAAAAACCGTTGGGTTGAGCATGCATTCCTTGATGTGTTTGAACATGAGCCTCTTTCTCAAGATCACCCTTTCTGGAAACTGCCACAAGTCACTATTACACCGCACATTGCCGCACTCAGTGAACCGAGACAGGTGGTCGAGATCTTCGCAGAGAACTACAAGCAGTGGCGAGATGGATTTACCCTAAACCATGTCATCGACTTTAATAAAGGTTACTGATGAGCTCACCATTACTCACCGAGATAAGACAGTGCCGAGCTTGTGAACCCCACCTTTCACATGGTGCTAACCCGGTTATCCAAGCCCCCCCAAATGCACGCTTGCTGATCATTGGGCAAGCGCCAGGTATCAAGGTGCATGAATCCTCCATCCCGTGGAATGACGCCAGTGGCGAGCGATTAAGAGAATGGCTAGGGATAGACAGCGATACCTTTTATGACGAACAAAAGGTCGCGATTGTACCTATGGGTTTCTGCTACCCAGGTAAAGGAAAGAGTGGCGATCTGCCACCACGTAAGGAGTGTGCTGAGCTCTGGCATAAGAAAGTATTGCAGTCACTGCCCAATGTTCAAATGACACTTTTGATTGGGCAGTATGCGCAAAACTACTATTTGAAAGAAAGAGCCACCAAGACACTGACAGAGACTGTCAAAAACTGGCAGGTTTGGGCACCAGAGTTTTTACCACTTCCCCACCCTTCACCACGCAATAATATTTGGCTCAAGAAGAACCCATGGTTTGAAAGTGAGGTTATTCCTTACATACGCAAACACATCTCAGAGCATTTGGCCTACCATGATCCAAATGCCTAATGAGCTGCACACAGCCGAAATTAAACGAGTATAGAATTACCAATCTGAAGGAAATAAAAAAGCGCTGCCAGTTACCCAGCAGCGCTTTCAATTATCTTACTCAGAATTACTTATGGTACGGCTTAGATAGTTCGTGAACAGCATCAACGAACACACCAGCGTTTTCTGGCGGCACATCTAAGTGAATACCGTGGCCTAGGTTAAATACATGGCCAGTACCAGCATCACCAAAGCCTTCAAGGATAGTCGATACCTCTTCACGAATACGCTCTGGAGAAGCGTAAAGCATTGAAGGATCCATGTTACCTTGCAGAGCAACCTTATCACCCACACGCTTAACTGCGTCTTGGATGTTGATAGTCCAGTCTAGGCCAACTGCATCACAGCCCGTTGCAGCGATCTGCTCTAGCCACATACCACCGTTCTTAGTGAATAGTGTTACTGGTACACGACGACCATCGTTTTCACGGATTAGACCATCAACGATTTTGTGCATGTATTGCAGTGAGAATAGGTTGTAATCACGAGGAGTCAGTACACCACCCCATGTATCAAATACCATTACCGATTGAGCACCCGCTTTGATTTGCGCATTTAGGTATTCGATAACGCTGTCTGCTAGCTTATCTAGAAGTAGGTGCAGCGTTTGTGGTTCTGCGTACATCATCTTCTTGATTTTAGTGAACGCTTTAGAGCTTCCGCCTTCAACCATGTAAGTCGCTAGAGTCCATGGACTACCAGAGAAACCGATCAATGGAACTTCGCCGTTCAAATCTTTGCGGATCTGACGTACTGCGTTCATTACGTATTGCAGCTCACCTTCTGGATCTGGCAGGCCAATTTTTTCTACGTCAGCTTTGCACGTGATAGGACGCTCAAACTTAGGACCTTCACCTGTCTCAAAGTACAAACCTAGGCCCATAGCATCAGGGATCGTTAGGATGTCAGAGAACAAGATTGCCGCATCAAGCGGGAAACGACGTAAAGGTTGAAGGGTTACTTCTGATGCAAGTTCCGCGTTTTTGCACAAAGACATGAAGTCGCCTGCTTCTGCACGCGTTGCTTTGTACTCTGGAAGATAGCGGCCAGCTTGGCGCATCATCCATACCGGTGTGTAATCAACAGGCTGCTTTAAAAGTGCGCGTAAATAGCGATCGTTCTTTAATTCGGTCATTCCGTTAAATTCCAATTCAATCTTGTCTAGTTTTGATGGCAAGTATTCTAACACTGATTGAGGGGTAAAAGCTGTGTGCTTTGCAACCTAGATCAAGTTATTAACTTTTAAATCAATGCTTAATTTGCACCCAATTAAGGGAGCATGTTAAAAATTTGTTCGCTAGCGAAAATTACAATTATAACACCTGAGTAGTCACTACTCAGCATCTCATAACGACATCTTACTTACCCCCTCCACTTGTGGAGGGTTTTTTTTAGCTTTTGACCACCCATAGGCCAAATACTATTACAGGCGATTTAGTGCTCCAACGCTTGTTCTGCTACGCCCGCTTTGATCACGTCATCAACCGTTTTCTCTATCAATTGTCTCGCAATGGTGCCCACAGGAGCCACATCTGGCAGGGTCGTCACATCAAACCATTGCGCGTCGGATAGCTCGCTATAATCTGGCTTGAGCGTACCACCAGCATAATCAGCAAGAAAGCCCATCATCATACTCGACGGGAATGCCCAGGGTTGGCTGCCAAAATAGCGAATATTATCCACATCAATCCCCGTCTCCTCTTTCACTTCACGAGCAACACACTGTTCCAAGGTCTCTCCGACCTCTAGAAAGCCCGCTATAACGGTATACATGCCCGTTTTATGCCTTGGGTGCTGCGCGAGTAATATCTTGTTGTCGTTGCGTACAGCGACAATGATGCATGGGAAAATACGCGGGTAATGAAGAGTACGACAGTCTCCACATTGCATCGCCACTTGATTATGGTTTAGGTGATTACGGCCACCGCACTGCGGGCAAAAACGCATGCTCTGGGTCATGTGACCATATTGGATGGCTTTACTTGCAGTAAGAAAACTCGATTCAGGCCAGTGTAATAACTCTCTTAGGTTGACCATGGTCAGCTCTGCCTCAACGTCACAGTCGTTCAACCAATAGACTTTACGACCTTGATGCTGACCAATACAGATTGCATGCTCAACACTCAGCCCTAGCTCGTCGGCAGAGCCGAAAGGAAACTGATCATTATTAACCCAAATATCACTACCGGAAACGACGCACCAATAAGCTTGCTCTGTCATTTTCTTATCACTTTTTTTTAACATCCCTATGCCTCATTGCTTGCAGTTCGTTCATTTTACTGGCAATCTAATTTCATACTAGAGTTGTGGCAGAGAATATTTCAAGCTATTACTTTTAGTAGATATCGATAAACGGACCCTGCTTAGGCAATTTCAATGATCACACGGTTGTGATCAGATCATGAGGACATGGTCATGCTAAATAAATTTAAACAAATACAAGAACAATGGGGTGGCTCAAGCGAGGTCATCGATCATTGGCTCGAAACTCGACAAGCTCTCATCGTCGAATATTGCAAGCTAGGTGCCTTGCAGCCAGCTAGCAACGGGCAATCAAACGTTGTTGAACTCCCTTCTCCTAAAGAAATCAGCTCATTCTGCGATCATGTTGTCGATTATATCTCAGAAGGCCATTTTAAGATCTACGATATGGTCATGAAGAAATGGCAAGCAACAGGCTTTAAAACCAATGACGAGATTGATACAACTTACGCGAAGATCGTACTCACAACCGAGCCGCTTCTAGAGTTCAATGATAAGTACGTTAAAGTAAGTGCAAACGATGAGTTGCCTAACTTCGAAGGAGATATGTCGAAAGTAGGTGAACTACTCGAAGTACGTTTTGAAGTCGAAGATACTCTTATCCAGCTTATTGCAGACAGCTTAGCGATTCCACCAGGCGCTTAGTTAACTGAACCCTTAATAAGCTTGCCTCTGTGCAAGCTTTTTGTTTTGCCTATAACTCCCCTGCCCACTCAACTCTGTTGAAGCCTAATTACCACCAGCAAACCATCAATCCGTATCTACGACCCATCCACGATTATCCTCTTGCCACCGATGCTTGTGATTCACCGGCTAGCATCAGTAAAAGCACGCACGAATCCACATACCAATAACCCAAACGCCAGATACAAAAAAGGCACCCGAAGGTGCCTTTTTGTTATCTCTTAGAGATTACTCTTCTGAAGAGAAACCTGCATTTAGAAGTGCTGCTAGGTTGTCAGTAGCTTGTTCAGCTGATGGACCTTCCTGCTCTTCTTCACGCTTAGCTTGACGCTCTTGGTGGTATGCGAAACCAGTACCAGCTGGGATCAGACGACCAACAATTACGTTCTCTTTCAGACCGCGAAGGTCATCACGCTTACCAGAAACCGCAGCTTCTGTTAGTACGCGAGTCGTTTCTTGGAACGATGCAGCTGAGATGAATGACTCAGTTGCAAGAGATGCTTTAGTAATACCTAGTAGATCACGTTCGAAACGTACTAGTTCTTTACCTTCAGCTTCTAGCTTACGGTTAGCAATCTTCACATTGTGGTACTCAACTTGTTCGCCAGGTAGGAACTGAGAGTCACCAGAGTGTGTGATTGTACACTTACGTAGCATTTGACGAACGATAGTCTCAATGTGCTTATCGTTAATCTTAACACCTTGTAAGCGGTAAACTTCTTGAACTTCGTTCGCGATGTACTGAGTTACTGCGTGGATACCACGTAGACGCAGGATATCGTGTGGAGTTTCAGGACCGTCGGCGATTACATCACCACGTTCAATCTTCTCACCTTCGAACACGTTCAATTGACGATGCTTAGGAATCATCTCTTCGTAAGTGTCACCACCTTCACGAGTGATTACTAGACGACGCTTACCTTTCGTTTCTTTACCGAAAGACACAGTACCTGTGTGCTCAGCAAGGATCGCAGGCTCTTTAGGCTTACGAGCTTCGAATAGGTCTGCTACGCGTGGTAGACCACCGGTGATATCTTTGTTACCGCCAGATTTCTGAGGGATACGAGATAGTGTGTCACCAATGCCAACTTCAGCGCCATCTTCGATGTTTACAATCGCTTTACCAGGTAGGAAGTAGTGAGCTGGCATTTCAGTACCAGGGATCATTACATCGTTACCTTGCTCGTCAACAAGTTTGATAGCTGGACGCATATCTTTACCTGCTGCTGGACGAGCCGCTGCGTCTGTAACTTCAGAAGAAGAAAGACCAGTTAGATCATCCGTTTGACGAGAAACAGTTACGCCATCGATCATATCAACGAACTGGATGCGACCTGCCACTTCAGTGATGATTGGCATAGTGTGCGCTTCCCAGTTAGCAACAACTTCGCCAGCTTCTACTGCGTCGTTGTCCGCTTTGCTCAGTACAGAACCGTAAGGAAGTTTGTGCTTCTCTTTAGTACGACCGAACTCATCAACAATCGTCATCTCAGATGCACGAGAGGTGATAACCAGCTTCTTATCTTTGTTGATTACGAACTTAGCGTTGTGAAGTTTCACAGTACCAGTTGTCTTAGCTTGGATGCTGTTCTCTGCTGCTGCAGTAGATGCCGCACCACCGATGTGGAACGTACGCATCGTTAGCTGTGTACCCGGTTCACCGATAGATTGTGCAGCGATAACACCAACTGCTTCACCTTGGTTCACTAGGTGACCACGTGCTAGGTCACGACCGTAACACTGTGCACAACAACCGAAGTCTGCATCACAGGTAACAACAGAACGCACTTTCATGCTATCTACAGAGTTGTCTTCCATGATCTGACACCACTTCTCATCAATCAGAGTATTACGTGGAATCAGTACATCTTCAGTACCAGGCTTAAGAACGTCTTCAGCTACTACACGACCTAGAGCAAGCTCAGAAAGTGCAACTTTAACGTCACCACCTTCGATGTGAGGCATCATGTCGATACCTTCGTGCGTGCCACAGTCATGTTCGTGAACTACAACGTCTTGAGCAACGTCTACTAGACGACGAGTTAGGTAACCCGAGTTCGCTGTTTTCAGTGCTGTATCCGCAAGACCCTTACGAGCACCGTGCGTTGAGATAAAGTACTGAAGGACGTTTAGACCTTCTTTAAAGTTCGCTGTGATCGGCGTTTCGATGATTGAACCATCTGGACGCGCCATCAGACCACGCATACCTGCTAGCTGACGAATCTGAGCTGCAGAACCACGTGCGCCTGAGTCGGCCATCATGTAGATGCTGTTGAACGATTCTTGCTGTTCTTCTTCGCCGTCACGGTTGATAACTGTTTCAGAAGATAGGTTATCCATCATCGCTTTCGCAACGCGGTCATTCGTAGATGCCCAGATATCGATAACTTTGTTGTAACGCTCACCCGCTGTAACAAGACCAGATTGGAATTGCTCTTGGATTTCGCGAACTTCTTCTTCAGCAGATTCAATTTCATCGTATTTCGCTTGAGGTACAACCATATCGTCGATACCTACAGAAACACCTGAAAGTGCAGCGTATGCAAAACCTGCGTACATGATTTGGTCAGCGAATACTACTGTGTCCTTAAGACCAAGCTTACGGTACGCTTCGTTAAGCAGGGTAGAAATTTGCTTCTTACCTAGCTTTTGGTTAACGATGCTGTACGGTAGGCCAGCTGGAACGATTTGCCATAGCATTGCACGGCCAACCGTTGTATCAACCAGCTTCGTTTCAGTAGTGCTGTTACCATCTTCGTCTACTACGGTCTCAGTGATACGAACTTTAACGCGAGCGTGTAGCTCAGCAGTCTTAGTACGGTATGCCTTCTCAGCCTCTTCAGGGCCAGCAAGGTACATACCTTCGCCTTTCACGTTGATCTTTTCACGAGTCATGTAGTAAAGACCCAATACAACGTCCTGAGAAGGTACGATGATCGGATCACCTGACGCTGGCGACAGAATGTTGTTTGTCGACATCATCAGAGTACGTGCTTCAAGCTGTGCTTCTAGAGTTAGAGGCACGTGTACCGCCATTTGGTCACCATCGAAGTCGGCGTTGTATGCCGCACACACTAGTGGGTGAAGCTGAATCGCTTTACCTTCGATTAGTACTGGTTCAAACGCTTGGATACCTAGACGGTGAAGTGTAGGTGCACGGTTAAGTAGTACTGGGTGTTCGCGGATTACTTCGTCTAGGATATCCCAAACGATAGCTTCTTCGCGCTCTACCATCTTCTTAGCAGCTTTGATTGTCGTAGCCATGCCACGAGTCTCTAGCTTGCTGTAGATGAACGGCTTAAATAGCTCAAGTGCCATCTTCTTAGGAAGACCACACTGATGTAGACGAAGGTATGGACCTACTGTGATTACAGAACGGCCAGAGTAGTCTACACGTTTACCTAGAAGGTTCTGACGGAAACGACCTTGCTTACCCTTGATCATATCAGCAAGAGATTTCAGAGGACGCTTGTTCGAACCTGTGATTGCACGACCACGACGACCGTTATCTAGAAGTGCATCAACAGACTCTTGCAGCATACGCTTTTCGTTACGTACGATGATGTCCGGAGCAGCTAGCTCTAGAAGACGCTTCAAACGGTTGTTACGGTTGATCACACGACGGTAAAGGTCGTTCAGATCTGAAGTCGCAAAACGACCGCCATCTAGAGGAACTAGAGGACGTAGATCTGGCGGAAGAACCGGAAGTACAGTCAGAATCATCCATTGCGGATCGTTACCCGATGCAATGAACGCTTCAACTAGCTTCAGGCGCTTAGTGATCTTCTTACGCTTAGTTTCAGAGTTAGTTGTTTCCAACTCTTCGCGCATTTCTTCCACTTCTTGATGAAGGTCCATTGTTGCAAGCAGATCTTTGATCGCTTCTGCACCCATCTTAGCAGTGAATTCATCACCCCACTCTTCTAGACGATCCAGATACTCTTCTTCAGTAAGCATCTGAGATTTTTCTAGATCAGTCATACCTGGTTCAGTTACTACGTACATTTCGAAGTAAAGAACACGTTCGATATCACGTAGAGGGATATCCATTAGTAGACCGATACGAGACGGTAGCGATTTTAGGAACCAGATGTGAGCAACTGGTGAAGCAAGCTCGATGTGGCCCATACGGTCACGACGAACTTTAGTTTGTGTAACTTCTACGCCACACTTCTCACAGATAACACCACGGTGTTTCAGACGCTTGTATTTACCACAAAGACATTCGTAGTCTTTAACTGGACCAAAAATACGCGCACAGAACAGACCATCGCGTTCAGGTTTGAACGTACGATAGTTGATCGTTTCAGGTTTTTTAACTTCACCGAAAGACCATGAACGGATCATGTCTGGTGAAGATAGACCGATTTTGATTGCATCAAATTCTTCGGTCTTATGCTGCGCTTTTAGAAAGTTTAATAAGTCTTTCACAATCAGCTCCTGTAAGGAGTTAAAAGGGGCTCACCCGCAAAAGTGAGCACCTTCAACCAAATAATCTCTTTTCTCTAGAAAGAAAGAAGGGATTACTCTTCGTCTTCTAGCTCGATGTTGATACCTAGCGAGCGAATCTCTTTCAACAGTACGTTGAACGACTCTGGCATGCCAGGTTCCATGCTGTGGTTGCCATCTACGATGTTCTTGTACATCTTAGTACGGCCGTTAACGTCATCCGACTTAACTGTTAGCATTTCTTGAAGCGTGTAAGCAGCACCGTATGCTTCTAGTGCCCATACTTCCATCTCACCGAAACGCTGACCACCGAACTGAGCTTTACCACCAAGTGGTTGCTGAGTTACTAGGCTGTACGAACCAGTAGAACGAGCGTGCATCTTGTCATCAACAAGGTGGTTCAGTTTCAGCATGTACATGTAACCTACAGTTACAGGACGCTCAAACGAGTCACCAGTACGACCATCAAACAGTTTAAGCTGACCAGATTCTGGCAGATCACCCAGTTTAAGTAGTTCTTTGATTAACGTTTCAGAAGCACCATCGAACACAGGAGTAGCAATCGGTAGACCGCCACGTAGGTTCTTGATCAGTGTACGAACTTGATCATCAGACAGTTCAGCAATATCAACTTTCTGACGAGTATCACCAAGATCATAAACCTTCTGTAGGAACTCACGGAACTTATGAAGTTCTTGCTGTTCCTTAACCATTTGGTTGATCTTGTCACCGATACCTTTCGCTGCCAGACCTAAGTGTACTTCTAGGATCTGACCGATGTTCATACGCGATGGTACACCCAGTGGGTTAAGTACGATGTCTACAGGCTGACCTTTCTCATCGTATGGCATGTCTTCAACAGGGTTAATCTTAGAGATTACACCTTTGTTACCGTGACGACCCGCCATCTTATCACCAGGCTGGATACGACGTTTAACCGCTAGGTAAACTTTAACAATCTTAAGAACGCCAGGCGCTAGATCATCACCTTGAGTGATCTTACGACGCTTAGTTTCAAACTTCTTATCGAAGTCTGCTTTTAGCTCATCCCACTGCTCAGCAAGTTGCTCAAGCTGTGTTTGTAGCGCATCGTCTTCTAGAACTTGCTCTAGCCATTGCTTACGACCGATCGTATCAAGCTTAGCTTCAGAGTAACCACCAGACAGAAGTACAGCTTTAACACGGTTAAGAAGGCCGCCCTCAAGAATTTGGAACTCTTCAGTTAGGTCTTTCTTAGCTTCTTTAAGCTGCATCTGTTCGATTTCAAGTGCACGCTTGTCTTTCTCTACGCCATCGCGAGTGAAGACTTGTACATCGATGATAGTACCCGAAACAGAGTTTGGTACACGTAGAGAAGTATCTTTAACATCAGATGCTTTCTCACCGAAGATTGCACGTAGTAGCTTCTCTTCAGGAGTCAGTTGAGTTTCACCTTTAGGTGTTACTTTACCAACTAGGATGTCGCCACCCTTAACTTCAGCACCAATGTAAACGATACCTGACTCGTCTAGTTTAGACAGAGCAGACTCACCTACGTTTGGAATATCAGCTGTGATCTCTTCAGAGCCCAGCTTAGTATCACGAGCCACACAAGATAGTTCTTGGATGTGGATAGTCGTGAAACGGTCTTCTTGAACTACGCGCTCAGATACTAAGATCGAGTCTTCGAAGTTGTAACCGTTCCAAGGCATGA
The DNA here is from genome assembly GCA_041879415.1 of Vibrio chagasii. Taxonomy (NCBI): domain Bacteria; kingdom Pseudomonadati; phylum Pseudomonadota; class Gammaproteobacteria; order Vibrionales; family Vibrionaceae; genus Vibrio; species Vibrio chagasii. The sequence continues at coordinate 230,698 of CP090853.1, forward strand.
ACGCGATACGCATGTTTTGACCAAGTGCTAGCTCACCAAGGTCTGTTGAAGGACCGTCAGCTAGTACGTCACCACGTGATACAGGTTCACCTGGAAGCACGGTAGGACGTTGGTTGATACATGTGTTCTGGTTTGAACGCGTGTACTTAGTTAGGTTGTAGATGTCGATACCAGCTTCGCCAGGTACTAGCTCATCTTCGTTAACCTTAACTACGATACGAGAAGCGTCCACAGACTGAATCATACCGCCACGTTTAGCAACCGCTGTAACACCAGAGTCAACTGCGATGTTACGTTCAATACCAGTACCTACTAGAGGCTTGTCAGCCTTAAGTGTTGGTACCGCTTGACGTTGCATGTTCGCACCCATCAATGCACGGTTCGCATCATCGTGTTCTAGGAACGGGATAAGCGATGCAGCGATAGATACTACTTGGTTTGTCGCAACGTCCATGTAGTCAACGTGGTCGCGTGGGTGAAGACCAGATTCACCTTTTTGACGAGCAGTGATTAGCTCATCTGCGAACGTACCGTCTTCAGTAAGAACGGTGTTCGCCTGCGCGATTACAAATTGACCTTCTTGGATTGCAGACAGGTAATCAACTTCGTCTGTTACTACGCCATCTACTACACGACGGTACGGAGTTTCTAGGAAACCGTAATCGTTACAACGTGCAAATGCAGATAGTGAGTTAATTAGACCGATGTTTGGACCTTCAGGCGTTTCGATCGGACATAGACGACCGTAGTGAGTTACGTGAACGTCACGTACTTCGAAGCCTGCGCGCTCACGAGTAAGACCACCAGGACCTAAAGCAGAGATACGACGCTTGTGCGTAACTTCTGACAATGGGTTGTTTTGGTCCATGAACTGTGAAAGCTGTGAAGAGCCAAAGAATTCTTTAACTGCAGCAGAGATAGGCTTAGCGTTGATTAGGTCTTGAGGCATGATTGCATCAAGGTCACCAAGGCTTAGACGCTCTTTAACGGCACGTTCTACACGAACTAGACCAACACGGAATTGGTTTTCTGCCATTTCACCTACAGAACGGATACGACGGTTGCCAAGGTGGTCGATATCGTCCACTTCGCCTTTACCGTTACGGATGCCGATCAGTTTCTTCATCACTTCGATGATGTCTGATTCATCCAGAGTACCGCGCTCTTCTTCTTCTTCACGCTCGATAGAGCTGTTGAACTTCATACGGCCTACAGTTGATAGGTCGTAGCGTTCTTCTGAGAAGAATAGGCTTTCGAATAGAGACTCTGCAGCTTCTTTCGTTGGTGGCTCGCCAGGACGCATCATGCGGTAGATTTCTACCAATGCAGAGATGCGATCTACTGTGCTATCTGCACGTAGAGTGTCTGACATGAATGGACCATGGTCTAGGTCATTCGTGAACAGTACTTCTAGAGCTTTGTGACCTGCTTGAGATAGGTTAGCAAGTGCCTCTAGGCTGATCTCTTGGTTCGCGCCAACGATGATCTCGCCAGTTGCTTCGTTGATGTAATCTTTAGATGCAACTTTACCAACGATGTACTCTACAGGTACTTCGATGTGCTCAACGCCATCTTTCTCAAGTTGACGGATGTGGCGAGCAGTAACACGACGACCAGTCTCAACGTAAACTTTACCGTTTGCTTCGATGTCGAATGACGCAGTTTCACCACGTAGACGATCAGGAACCAACTCCATAAGAAGAGTTTGGTCTTTCACTTCGAAGTTCACCTTGTCGAAGAACAGATCTAGGATCTCTTCAGTTGACTTACCTAGTGCACGAAGGATGATTGAAGCTGGTAGCTTACGACGACGGTCGATACGTACGAATAAGTTATCCTTAGGATCGAACTCAAAGTCTAACCATGAGCCACGGTAAGGAATTACACGTGCGTTATAAAGAACTTTACCAGATGAGTGGGTCTTACCCTTATCACTGTCGAAGAACACGCCTGGGCTTCGGTGCAGCTGGGATACGATAACCCTCTCGGTACCATTAATTACGAAAGTACCATTGTCTGTCATAAGCGGAATTTCGCCCATGTAGACTTCTTGTTCTTTAATGTCTTTTACAGTACCTGCTGGCGCATCTCGATCAAAGATAACTAGACGTAGCTTAACGCGTAGTGGCTTTGAGTAAGTTACACCACGGATTTGACATTCTTTAACATCAAAAACTGGCTCACCAAGACGGTAGCTAACGTATTGCAGCTCAGAATTGCCGTTGTAGCTCTGAATTGGGAATACAGAACGAAAAGCAGCCTCAAGACCGTATTGACCTTCTGGATCCTGTTCGATGAATTTATCGAAAGAATCAAGCTGGATCGATAACAGGTATGGAATGTCCAAAACTTGTGGACGAGTACCAAAGTCCTTACGGATGCGCTTTTTCTCGGTATAAGAGTAAACCATGGGGTTCCTCAGCTCGCTGATAAGTGACCCAAACTACCCAAAACACTCCTCGGAGGGGGTAGTGACTAACAGCTGTTTAATGTAGTGAACAATCATATCGAAAACATGACTGTTTTTTTGCTCGGGTTATGACGCTTAAACAGCGGAAAATTCGTCATAGCCCTACAGCGCAAAAAGGCCGGTGGTTAAATAACCACCAGCCATTAGCCTTGCGGCTAAGAAATTAAGTAATAATTACTTAACTTCAACAGAAGCGCCAGCTTCTTCTAGCTGTGCTTTAAGAGCTTCAGCTTCAGCTTTGTCAACGCCTTCTTTTAGAGGTGCTGGAGCTGAGTCTACAAGACCTTTAGCTTCTTTAAGACCTAGGCCAGTTGCGCCACGTACAGCTTTGATAACTTGTACTTTGTTAGAACCAGCAGAAGTTAGGATAACGTCGAATTCAGTTTGCTCAGCAGCAGCGTCGCCGCCAGCAGCGCCACCAGCTACAACTGCAGCAGCAGCTGATACGCCGAATTTCTCTTCCATAGCTTCGATAAGCTCAACAACTTGCATTACAGACATTTCTGCAACTGCGTCTAGGATTTGCTCGTTAGTAATAGACATAACAATTCTCTTTTAAGTCAACAATAAGTTTAATTTGCAACCAGTGAAAAGCAAGGCTTAAGCCGCTGCTTCTTCTTTTTGGTCACGTAGTGCAGCGATAGTACGAACCAGCTTGCCAGCAGAAGCTTCTTTCATGCACATCATTAGGCGTGCGATAGCTTCGTCGTAAGTTGGTAGTGTCGCTAGTACTTCAGCATCAGTAACTGCGCCTTCAAATGCAGCAGCTTTGATCTCGAAATCTTTGTTCTCTTTAGCGAAGTCTTTGAAAAGACGCGCTGCAGCACCTGGGTGCTCGTTAGAGAACGCGATCAGAGTTGGACCAGTGAAAGTGTCAGTTAGACACTCGTAGTCTGTACCCTGAACCGCACGGCGTGCTAGTGTGTTACGAACAACTTTCATGTAAACACCCGCTTCGCGAGCTTGTTTACGTAGAGAAGTCATTGCGCCAACTTCAACGCCACGAGAATCAGCTACAACTGCAGAAAGTGCACCATTAGCTGCTTCGTTGACTTCAGCAACAATTGCTTTTTTGTCTTGAAGATTTAAAGCCATTTGGATTAACCTCTGGTTGTGATTACAGCACCCATTACAGTGTGTAATGAGCGTTTACGATGCTAATAAATATGAATCACTTCATTTAAATTAGGCACCGCCTACGTAGGTTTTATTAAGCTGTAACTCCGAAAAGTACAGCGCCTACGGTCTTGGGATAGATAATTTGAATTGCTTCAAATCACCCAACCACAAATATTAGGCGCAGAAGTATACACTAAATCTGCGCCTAAGCAAATTAGTTTGCTTGAGTGTTCAGGCTAGCCTGATCAACAGCAACACCAGCACCCATAGTAGTAGAGATGCTTACTTTCTTCAGGAAAGTACCTTTCGCTGAAGAAGGCTTAGCTTTCTTAAGAGCAACTAGAAGAGCTTCTAGGTTCTCTTGAAGCTGGTTAGCTTCGAAAGATGCTTTGCCGATAGTAGTGTGGATGATGCCGTTCTTGTCGTTACGGTAACGAACCTGACCAGCTTTAGCGTTCTTAACAGCTTCAGCAACGTTAGGAGTTACAGTACCAACTTTAGGGTTTGGCATAAGGCCGCGTGGACCTAGGATAGTACCTAGTTGACCAACAACACGCATTGCATCTGGAGAAGCAACAACAACGTCGAAGTTCATTTCGCCTTTCTTCACTTGCTCAGCAAGATCTTCCATACCAACAACATCTGCGCCAGCTTCTTTAGCTGCTTCTGCGTTTGCACCTTGAGTGAACACAGCAACGCGGATTTCACGGCCAGTACCGTGAGGTAGCACAGTTGCGCCACGTACGTTTTGGTCAGATTTACGAGCATCGATGCCTAGGTTAACAGCAACGTCTACAGACTCAACGAATTTAGCAGTAGCTAGTTCTTTAAGAAGAGCAACAGCTTCGTTGATTTCGTATTCTTTAGTCGCGTCAACTTTGTCGCGGATTACGCGCATACGCTTAGTAAGTTTTGCCATCTTATTAACCCTCTACCACTAGGCCCATTGAACGAGCAGTACCAGCGATTGAACGCTTCATTGCTTCGATGTCAGCACCAGTCATATCAGCAGCTTTAGTTTCTGCGATTTCTTGGATTTGAGCGTCAGTTACAGTACCCACTTTTTCAGTGTTTGGACGACCAGAACCAGACTTAACGCCAGCAGCTTTCTTAAGAAGAACAGCAGCAGGTGGAGTCTTAGTTACGAACGTGAAAGAACGGTCGTTGTATACAGTAATAACTACTGGAGTCGGTAGACCTTTCTCAACAGATTCTGTTTTTGCGTTGAACGCTTTACAGAATTCCATGATGTTAACACCGTGTTGACCTAGAGCAGGACCAACCGGTGGCGACGGGTTTGCCATACCAGCTGCAACTTGCAGTTTGATATAAGCTTCAACTTTCTTAGCCATGATATTTCCTAATATTTGGGTACATGCGCTAGCCGTAAGGCAAGCTCCCCATAAATTCAATTAACGCTTTTTACTTCCATAGAAGCAAAAAGGCGCGAAATTATAATCATAATTCGCGCCTTAAACAACCCTAAAAAGGTGATTTTTTATACTCTTTTATTTTGAACAAGTTGCTAATAAGTTATCCACAACTTAGTTCAACTAATCGAGTCTTAGTCCAGTTTTTCAACCTGACCAAATTCAAGCTCAACCGGTGTTGCACGACCAAAGATCGATACAGATACCTTAATGCGGCTCTTCTCGTAATCTACTTCTTCAACAGTACCGTTGAAGTCAGCAAATGGACCATCGTTAACACGAACCACTTCACCTGCTTCGAACATCGTCTTAGGACGTGGAGCTTCGCTCGCTTTCTCTAGACGGTTCAAGATAGCATCAGCTTCTTTATCAGTGATTGGTGCTGGACGATCAGAGGTACCACCAATGAAGCCCATAACACGCGGAATGCTGCGTACTAAGTGCCATGATTCATCATTCATGATCATTTGAACTAATACGTAGCCAGGGAAGAATTTACGTTCACTTTTACGACGTTGCCCAGCACGCATTTCCACTACTTCTTCAGTAGGTACTAGCACATCGCCAAATAGTTCTTCCATGTTGTGCATTTTAATATGCTCGCGTAGCGATTGTGCAACACGACCTTCAAAACCAGAAAAGGCTTGAACTACATACCAACGTTTTTTTGGAGCTTCACTCATGAATCAGAACCCTCTACACCCCAGTCGCTAGAGAAACTAAACGGACCATAATGCCGTCAATTCCCCAAAGCACTAGAGACATAACAATACATACAGCTAAAACGATCAATGTAGTTTGCATAGTTTCTTGGCGAGTAGGCCAAACCACTTTACGAATCTCCATACGAGATTCTTTTGCAAAATCGATCGCAGCTTTACCTTTAGTTGTTGTTGCTGCAACGCCTAGTGCGGCAGCAATCAGCACAACTACACCTGCAGCGCGAATTACAACAGACAATTCACCATACAGGTAATTACCCACAACAGCAGCGGCTAACAGTACAAAAGCGACTACCCACTTCATTGTATCTGCTGCACTTGAGCTATCAGGAGTTTCAGCGTTTGCTTTCATAAAACCAACCTGTGATAAGTCTTAAATATAGACGACAATAACCCCGCTGTTGCAGGGCACATTCCTTTGCGTTGCAGAACAACACATCTAACAGTCATTTTAGTCAAAAAGACTGTTTAATTCTTTACTAAGAGCTGAAATTGATGCCAATTCGCTCAACTCTTTTTTTAGCGCAGAAAAAGGGCATCAAATGATGCCCTTTTTACTAGTGGTTCGTCAAATCTTATGCAAAGATTTTAGCTACAACACCAGCACCAACTGTACGGCCACCTTCGCGGATTGCGAAACGTAGACCTTCGTCCATTGCGATTGGAGCGATTAGCTCAACAGTCATTTGAACGTTGTCACCTGGCATTACCATTTCTACGCCTTCTGGTAGAGTGATGTCGCCTGTTACGTCAGTTGTACGGAAGTAGAACTGTGGACGGTAACCTTTGAAGAAAGGAGTGTGACGGCCGCCTTCGTCTTTAGAAAGTACGTATACTTCAGACTCGAACTTAGTGTGTGGGTTGATAGAACCTTTAGCAGATAGTACTTGGCCACGTTCAACTTCGTCACGCTTAGTACCACGTAGTAGTGCACCAACGTTCTCACCTGCACGACCTTCGTCAAGCAGCTTACGGAACATTTCAACACCAGTACAAGTAGTAAGAGTAGTCTCTTTGATACCAACGATTTCTACTTCGTCACCTACACGTAGGATACCACGCTCGATACGACCAGTTACAACAGTACCACGACCTTGGATCGAGAATACGTCTTCGATTGGTAGTAGGAACGGTTGGTCAACTGCACGCTCTGGCTCAGGGATGTAAGAATCTAGTGCTTCTGCAAGCTCAACGATCTTGTCTTCCCACTGCTTCTCGCCGTTTAGTGCGCCAAGTGCAGAACCTTGGATAACTGGTAGGTCATCACCTGGGAAGTCGTACTCAGAAAGAAGTTCACGAACTTCCATTTCTACTAGCTCAAGTAGCTCTTCGTCATCAACCATGTCACATTTGTTCATGAATACGATGATGTAAGGGATACCAACTTGACGACCAAGTAGGATGTGCTCACGAGTTTGAGGCATTGGGCCGTCAGTCGCAGCAACAACTAGGATACCACCGTCCATTTGCGCAGCACCAGTGATCATGTTTTTAACATAATCCGCGTGTCCTGGGCAGTCTACGTGTGCGTAGTGACGTGATGGAGTGTCGTACTCAACGTGAGAAGTAGCGATTGTGATACCGCGCTCACGCTCTTCTGGAGCGTTATCGATAGATGCGAAATCTTTAGCAACACCACCGTACACTTTTGCAAGTGTAGTACAGATAGCAGCAGTTAGAGTTGTTTTACCGTGGTCAACGTGGCCGATAGTACCAACGTTTACGTGCGGTTTCGTACGTTCAAATTTTTCTTTAGACATGGGGTGTCCCTCTAGGTACGGATTAGGTGGCTTAAAATAAGACCACGCAACCAAAAAAAATGGTTTTCTTTATTAAAGGAGAAGAAGCTTTAGACTGGTGCTAATACCCAGAGTCGAACTGGGGACCTCACCCTTACCAAGGGTGCGCTCTACCGACTGAGCTATATCAGCACACAAAATGAGTTGGAGCGTGCAGCGGGAATCGAACCCGCATCATCAGCTTGGAAGGCTGAGGTAATAGCCATTATACGATGCACGCAACACGTAACTCTGTTTGAGCTATTTAACCTTTAGAATATGGTGGAGAGGGACGGATTCGAACCATCGAAGGCAGTGCCAACAGATTTACAGTCTGCTCCCTTTGGCCACTCGGGAACCTCTCCAAATTTTTGAGCTTTCTCTCGCTTGCCTCAAAGGAAGGGAGAAAGTGGTGCCGACTACCGGAATCGAACTGGTGACCTACTGATTACAAGTCAGTTGCTCTACCTACTGAGCTAAGTCGGCACAAGTGGGGCGCATTTTATTGAATGATTTTCCACCTTGCAATAGTAAATTGAAAAAAAGTGCAAAATTCTCTGCCCAAACTCCGACATACGGCTATTTAGCTCAAGGTTTCCGTCTTTAACCCGCATCTAGTACAGGAAGATATTTTATTTATCTATCGCTTGATGTATTTTCCATGCACTTGTTTTGTTATCCACTATAGAGTTTTGTATGAGCCCATTCATGTCATTTGACCGTACACACTGGTCTGAACTAAGGAATTTAGTTCCGATGACACTTTCTGAAAGCGACTTAAAAGAGCTTCAAGGCATCAATGAAAAGCTCACCATGGAAGAAGCTGTAGAGATCTACCTGCCGCTTTCTCGTCTATTGAACCTCTATGTGGCAGCCAGACAAAATCGTAATTCAGTGCTTCATCAATTCCTTGATAAAAAAGAGAAAGCGCCACCATTCATTATTGGTATTGCTGGTAGTGTTGCAGTGGGAAAAAGCACAACTGCGCGTCTACTTAAGGCACTACTCTCTCGTTGGGAAAACCACCCGAAAGTAGAGCTAGTCACCACCGACGGTTTCTTATATCCAAATGAAGTATTGGAAGAGAAAGGCTTGATGAGTAAGAAAGGCTTCCCTGAGTCTTACGATATTAAGCGTCTAGTTAATTTTGTCTCAGACGTTAAAGCGTGCAAAAGAAACGTCACAGCGCCAGTTTACTCGCATCTAACCTACAACATTACTGATGATGTTAAGTGTGTTGACCTACCTGACGTGTTGATCATTGAGGGCCTAAACGTATTGCAGAGTGGAATGAACTACCCACACGAGCCACACCGTGTGTTCATTTCTGACTTCCTGGACTTTTCACTCTATGTGGATGCAGACAGCCAGCAAATCAAAGAGTGGTACATCAACCGCTTTATGAAGTTTAGAGAAGGGGCATTTACCAAGCCAGGCTCTTACTTTAGTCATTACACTAAATTATCGAACCAAGCGGCATTGGATAAAGCAGAAGGGATCTGGAGTTCAATCAATGGGTTGAACCTAGAGAAGAACATCCTTCCAACCAGAGAGCGAGCGCACCTAATCCTACGAAAAGGTGCAGATCACATGGTTGAAGAAGTATTACTAAGAAAATAGGAAGGTCTTAACTACCCTTCCTAAGTGAGATTTCACCGCCGATATAACTTTCGATACCATTCTCAGTTTTGAGTAATACAGCACCCTGCTCATCAATACCTTGTACGACCCCTTCAATTTCTCTAGGTCCAATAATCAGCTTCACATTGCGACCTAAGAAATTATCCAAGCGATTCCAACGCTCAACAAAGTTCGACATCCCTTTCATTTCATAATCAACCAGTGCTTTATCCCAAGCGTTAATCAGGGATTGTGCAAGCTGATTACGATCAGGTACCTGACCATCACACACTTCTTTAAGTGAGGTCCATGGTTGACCAATACCAGAAGTTGAAGGATCCATTGAAAGATTAAGCCCTAACCCAATGACAATATGAGCAGCACCGCCAGATTGCCCAGACAGCTCAACTAAGATACCCGCAAGTTTCTTATCGTTATGGTAAAGGTCATTAGGCCATTTGAGCTTCACGCCTTCAACGCCCATCTCTTCCAGAGCCTCAACAACCGCAACGCCAACAACAAGACTTAGACCCATCGCAGCTGCCATCCCAGCGTCAAGTCTCCAGTACATAGAAAGGTATAGGTTGGCTCCAAATGGTGACACCCACTCCCTGCCACGACGACCGCGACCAGAGGCTTGGTATTCAGCAACACAAACCGAGCCAGATTCTAGCTCATTGGCGCGCTCCAATAAGTGTTGGTTGGTTGAACCTATAATAGGGATAAGCTCAAGAGAGGCGTTGCTATTGGCAGCAGATAGTCGCTCATGATCCAGCATGTCTAATCGGTTCGCTAGCTTGTAGCCTTTACCCTGCACACGGTAGATATCCAAACCCCACTCTTGAATACCCTTGATGTGCTTGCTTATAGCGGCTCGAGATACGCCAATCACTTCACCGAGGTCTTCGCCAGAATGAAATTCACCATCAGCAAGGCATTTTAAAAGTGCTAGCTTGGTGCTGTGCTCTCTCATACTAACGCCTCCAAAGCCTTATCAAGATTTGTCTCACCATCACGTCCCATAAAACGAACCTCATGTTCAAGGCGAATATCGAACCTGTCTAATACGGCTTGACGAACTCGGTCTGCTAGCTTAAGCACATCCACTGCCGTCGCCTCATCATAGTTGATGATCACAAGTGCTTGATTTGGGTGAACCTGAGCACCACCTTGATTAACGCCTTTAAACTGACATTGATCGATCAGCCAGCCAGCAGCGACTTTGATCATATCGTTACTCGCGTAACCAACAATAGTCGGATATTCTGCCTGCAAGCGATCAAAGTGATCTTTGCTGATCACCGGGTTTTTGAAGAAGCTGCCAGCATTACCTTGAACGGTAGGGTCTGGCAATTTGCTCGAGCGAATTGCGCATACTTCACCAAATATCGTTTGAGGAGAAAGTGTCTCTTCAGACAGACTTTTCAAGGGGCCATAGTGATTACATGGCTGCCATGTTTTCGGTAAAGTTAAGCCAATCGCAACCACAATAGCTTTGCCGTAAAGGGCGTGTTTAAAAATCGAATCTCGGTAACCAAAGAGACACTCCTCTCTGCTTAATCGCTTAACTGTATAAGTATCCAGACAAAGAATATCGACGTATTCACACACATCCTGTAACTCGACACCATAAGCACCGATGTTTTGAATTGGAGCCGATCCGGAACAACCTGGAATCATTGCTAAGTTTTCTAAACCACCAAGCCCTTGATCAACGGTCCACTTAACTAAGCTTGGCCAATCCTCACCACCATTAACATGAAGCAAGTGATGGCTATCCGACTCCGTTAAGGTAATACCAGACAGCTTATTGATAATGACAAGGCCTGCAAAATGCTCAGTAAAAAGCATGTTGCTGCCCTTTCCTAACATCAGCTTAGGCGTAGACTGCCATTTAGGGTTCTGATAAACCGAGATCAACTCTTCAATCGTGGTCACTTCAACTAAAGCATCACAGGTTTGATCAATAGAAAAGGTATGAACGTTTTTTAAACTAGCATTGAGATGGAATTGCATGGCGATATTCAATTAACTTACACTGCGTTCATTCTACAGCAGATAAACCAGTGGCGCAGTGACTGAATGAACAATGTCATCATTACTCAATTAGACCCAGTAAAGGTTCCCCTTGTTAAACGCTTCTATAAAGAGCATTACCCAACAGGGAAAGCCAATAAAAGTGAGCTAATTTATTCACTCTTACTTGATGACGAACTTTGTGGCGTCGTCCGTTTCCGTACTATAGAAGACTCGCGCTTACTGACAGGTATGGCAATCTCAAAGCAACATCGCGGTAAACAGTTAGGTTCTCAGCTAATGGAGTATTGTGCAAAGCATACACTCACAGAGAACGATTACTGCTTTGCCTATGCCCACCTCACGAGCTTTTACGGTCGACACCGATTTGTGCAGATCGATCCGAAACAGCTACCGAACGCCTTACGGGGTTTATATGAGCGTTATTCAAATAGCGGGAAAGATCTCATTCCTATGCAATATCAGCAAAATTGTTAGAGAATGCCTCGATTTTCTAGTATTTGGGGCTGTGCCTTTGGTAAAATTAAAGGTTCGCAATTTTGCATATTTTTAAGGTAAAACAGTCAATATGATTGCCAGTAGGAATCCATTCATACAGTTGCCAACCATAGCGCAGAATCCTGACAAGTTTGAAGTACTACTATCAGCGCAAGAGTTTCGAACTCGCCTTCTTGACGAGATATCTCGTGCAACGACCCGCATTAGCTTAGTCGCTTTATATCTTGAAGATGATGAGGCTGGCCGTGAGATCCTAACTGCCTTATATGAAGCAAAACAAAAGAATCCAGATCTTGATGTAAGCGTTTGTGTTGATTGGCACAGAGCTCAACGCGGATTGATTGGTGCAGAGTCTTCTGAAGGCAATGCAGCCATGTACAAAGAGTTTGCTGAAAAGTATCAGCATCCAGTTCCTGTCTATGGCATTCCTGTTCGCGGTAAAGAAGTCTTCGGTGTGTTGCACTTAAAGGGCTTTATCGTTGATGACAGCGTGATCTACAGTGGTGCAAGCCTTAACAACATCTACCTGAACTATCACGACCGTTACCGCTTTGACCGATACCATGTTTTAAACAACGCAGCACTGGCAGACTCAATGTTTGCCTACGTTCATGAGCAAATGATCTCTGACAGCGCTGTTTACGACTTAGCAGACAAGAATAAGCCAGCAACTAAAGAACTAAAGCCAGCGATCCGCCAGTTTCGTGCATCTCTAGCCAGATCTCAGTACCAATTTGATGGTCAGGAAGTTTCACCAGAGCAAGTAGCCGTAACGCCGTTAGTAGGCATTGGCAAACGACGTAATCGTCTTAACCAAGGCATCAACCAACTGGTCGCTCAGGCTAAAGACGAGATCTTCATTTGTACTCCTTACTTTAACTTCCCTCCTAGCCTAGCTAAAGAAGTTAAGAAGGCGCTTAAGCGTGGTGTAAAGGTCAGCATTGTTGTTGGTGACAAAACGGCTAATGATTTCTTCATCTCTCCAGAAGAAGAGTTTAAAACGATTGGTGGCTTACCATACCTTTATGAACTGAACTTACGTCGCTTTGCTAAGGCCAATGAAGCACATATTGCAAGCCGCAATCTATCTATTCAACTTTGGCGACACGACTCTAACAGCTTCCACCTGAAAGGTATTTGGGTCGATAAACGCTACATGCTACTTACCGGTAATAACCTAAACCCAAGAGCTTGGAAATTAGACCTAGAGAACGGAATCTTTATCCAAGATAACTATCACCACCTAACTGACAAGTTCCAAGCTGAAGTAGATAATATTCTTCAACACACTCAACTTATTTGTACTTATAAGCAGTTAGACAAAGTAGATAGCTATCCAGAAGAAGTTCAAAAGCTGATTCGCAAGATCACGCGAGTGAAAGCTGACAGAGTACTTAAACAGATACTCTAGTGAATATACACAAGACATGATTTACCAACGCCTAGCAAACGCTAGGCGTTTTTGTATTTGTAAGTACCCGATAGGTCTCTCTACCTTCAGCCCAAGAAGGAAACAACAGTTGGGGACAGAAGAGCTATAGTCGTACTCGGTCAGAGCAGAACTATGGACAGCAACCTTTACCATAAATCGCTTCTCTGTAAGTACTCTCAAACATAGTGAGCAACTACTAACTCAATCAGTACTCACATATGTAATTGAGGTATTCAGTTCCACTGAGTACCAGCAGAAAGCATAGGTTACACATCAGCTTTGGTAGGAAAGCATCAAGGTGTCGTGTTACTGGGCCATCAGGCAGAAACTAACGTTGTACTACCGCATACACCAAGTAACAGATGACCGATAAGCTTGGAGCTAGAACCTGCAAGACCAAACATCGTAAGCTGAAACCTATGCATTCCTAACACGAATAGGCGTATAGGCTCATCGGTTTAATATGGCGGACTAACCCAGATAATCCTCAGTAATAGTAATGAACTTAATCTAAAACTGATTAGAGCCAAGTCGTAGGCTAAGCACCCTAATAAGCAGCAAAGTAGTTCTATCCATGCACTAATCAAAGAAGCCTACGTTTAAACAAGAGGGGTTATGGGACAAATACCGATACCGATACCGATACCGATACCGATACCGATACCGATTATAAGTCTGAGATAACTTAAGTTGAAATGGCTGGGATTTGTTAGTCGAAGAGCAAAAGCTCATAGCCTAGAAACGACGAAAGCCTAGTCGTAAGACTAGGCTTTCTAAAAGGTATGATGTAGTTGGGTTGTCATTCTACCTATTCACCAATCAATTACTGAATATAGCCTGATACCACATACGTTTTTGATAGATGTAAAAAAGCCCTGCTATTTCTGGCAGGGCTTTTCTA